>JALYJV010000447.1 GCA_030775105.1 Pseudomonadota bacterium
GCTTCCCGGCTTCGCCTTTGGCGAAACCGGGCTACTGCGGCTCTGGTGTCTCGATACACCGGCTTCGCAGGTACTCGACACGAACGGGGTTCAAACCACCTTTTCGCCCCTGATCACATCGAACAGGTCGAGCCGGGTTTCGACTTCATCCAGTTCGCGCAGCTGCTTGCAGACTTTCTCGGCGTCGCTTTCCAGCGGCGCGGCGCGGCGTTCGATGCGGTATTCGACGATGCGTTCGAGATATTCGGCGCGCGCTTCGACGGCTTCCGGATTGAAGATCGCCTGGCCGACGAATGAGGCGACGCTGCTGACCATGTTGCCGGCCATGTCGGCAGCGAGCGCAGTGAGGTCATCGTCGATCGCTTGACTGCGCAGTGCGCGACCGGCGGGCAGGCGGCGGCCATCGAACTCCTGGTGGAGGCGCAGGATCAGCGCTTCGCTGCGTTCGATGACGCGGTCGATCATCGAGTCGTCGCCGGACAGGCCGGCGGTGACGAGCGCGACGGCTTCGATGCCAAGTTGCGCCGCGCGCAGCGCGAGGTCGGTGATGGCCGGCACCACGGCCTGCATGCCGTCGTGATACTCGGTGGCGAGCGTGCGCTGCGCATCGCTCAGGCTCAGGGCCTTGCCGTTGCGCGTGATGCCGCCGTCGATGAAGTCCCAGGTGCGGCCATCGGCCTCGATGCGCACGTGATCGCCGCTCAGGGTGATCTCGTGGTCCAGTTCGTAGTCGCAATGGCTGTCGATATGGATGTCGGCGGCCTGCGCGAGGGTCGCGCCGCACAACATCAGAGCTGCCCCAGTTGCTCTCAACATGTCACTTCTCCCGGTGAAAATGAATCTTTGGGAGTCTTTGGAGCAAGCGCTAGGCCAAGTTATCTATCAATAAAAACAGATGGTTACAGAGCCGTTGTTTAACGGTTGTGGTGGGACCGGCGAACCCTTGGCGAAAACCCCCATTCAGAGGTCAGGCTTTTGCGGCGTCGGCAACCGTCTGCCAGGCCGCGCGTTTGCGCGCGAGACTGATGCCCGCGTTGGCTGGACTGGTCGATGGCAGGGTGTGGAAAGTCAGGGTCTGAGCCTTGAGTGTGGGCAATACATGCCGGCGAAACGCCAGCGCCGCGGTATTGCCGTTGAAGAACACGCTGCCGATCCGCGGGTGTGCCTTGAAGAAGCGGCCGAAGTCGTTGGCGATCACCGAGCCCGCGACGATGTCGGCATCGAGACTGCCGCGGCGTTCGCAATGACCGAGCACATCCCACAGCGCGACGCCGGCCTGCTTCAGCGCATCGAGTCGCGCGGTGTACTCCAGTTGCGGATCGAAGCCGAGCAACTCGCCCATCAGCGGCCAGAACGCATTGCGCGGATGGGCGTAGTAGCGCTGTGCGTTGAGTGACGCGACGCCGGGCATGCTGCCGAGCACCAGCACGCGCGCATCGGTTGCAGCGACTGGCGGGAAGCTGCTGACGCGGTTGATCAGGGCCACTGTGTCGCGAGGCGCTCAAAGTCTTTTGATTGTGTGCGGACGACGCAGAAGCGCTGGCCGGTTGGCGATTCCATGACCCACCAGGTGTTGATGTTCTTCACGCGCCTGGCGCCGAGCGCTTCGAGGCGCTGCACCTCGGCCTCGATGTTGTCGGTCTCGATGTCGAGGTGCAGGCGACTGTCGTGCGACACCTTCTGCACCTCGATGTGCAGGCCGTGCTGGGCATCGAGCAGGCGCACGTAGTTTTCGCCTTCGCTGCCGTCGAGTCCGCGTCGTTTCATGCCCAGGGCTCCACCCCAGAACGCCGACGCTGCGGGCAGATCTTCGGTCTTGCAGTCGATGATGAAACCAGCCAGCTTGCTCTTGTGCATGGGATGCTCCGTAGTTCAACCGATGCCTCTGTAGCCCGGGTGCAACCCGGGGCGTGCGGCTGCCGGCAAGCGCGAATCCCGGGTTGCACCCAGGCTACAAGGGCCTTGGCATCGTAGGATGTCCAAATGACATCCAAACCGCCACTGCGCGCCGGCGTCTCTGCGAGCACCGTGCAGCTGCCGCCGGGCGAGTGGCCGAGTCTGTTCGCGTTCCTGTGCGCGCACTTCGACACGATTGCTGCCGAAGAATGGCGCGCGCGCTTTGCACGCGGCCTGGTGCTTGATGAAGCCGGTCAGCCGCTCGACATCAGCGCGCCGTATCGACCGGGTCTGCGCGTACGCTACTACCGCGAACTCGCGCACGAAGTCGCAGTGCCGTTCGAAGCCAGCGTGCTGTATCGCGACGAGCATCTGCTGATCGCCGACAAACCGCATTTCCTGCCGGTGATCCCGAGTGGACGGCATCTGCAGGAGACGCTGCTGGTACGGCTCAAGCACGCGCTCGATCTGACGCCGCTGACGCCGCTGCATCGCATCGATCGCGATACTGCAGGTCTGGTGATGTTCTCGGTCAATCCGCAAACGCGCGCAATGTATCAGTCACTGTTTCCGCAGCGCGCGATCAGCAAGGTCTACGAAGCACTGG
>JALYJV010000448.1 GCA_030775105.1 Pseudomonadota bacterium
TTTATAGCCAAATCCATGCGTCCGAGCATACTCAGTCCGGTCCGAGCAGGGGGTTGAGCGCGAGGTCGATCGCCTCGCGGGCACGGAAGATCCGTGAACGCACGGTACCGATCGGACAATCCATGACCTCGGCAATCTCCTCGTAGCTCAGCCCTTCGAACTCGCGCAGGGTGATGGCCTGGCGCAGATCGGGTGGCAAACTCATGATCGTGTCGGTCACGCATTGCTTGATCTCCTCGGTCAGCAGCTCGGCCTCGGGGGTAGCGATGTCGCTTAGATGTTCGGTATGTCCGAAAAGTTCGGCGTCGGCCATGTCGATGTCCTGATCGGCCGGTCGGCGTGAACGCGAAACGAGGGTGTTCTTGGCCGTATTGATGCCGATCCGGTACAGCCAGGTATAGAACGCCGACTGCCCGCGAAAACCCGGCAGCGCGCGCCACGCGCGGATGAAGGTCTCCTGCGCCACGTCCGGCGCGTCGGCATCGCCGACCAGCCGGGACACCAACTGAATGATCTTGTACTGGTACTTGCGCACCAGCAACTCGAACGCACGCTCGTCGCCGGCCTGCGCGCGCTCAACCAGCTGGATATCGGTGCTTTCACTCACGTGCCACCCCCGGTCGAAAGCCTGGGGCGCGGGCTGGATGATCTTGTCCTGGACACTGGGTTTCTTGGGCGCACCAGCAACTCGAACGCACGCTCGTCACCGGCCTGGGCGCGCTCGACCAACTGGATATCGGTGCTGTTGTCTGACATTTTTCGTACGGCCCCGGCACTGGACGCTTGCCAGTGCTGGCGCGGTTACACTTCCCTATGAGCAGCGAACTGTCTGGCGGGGGCCGGCAGCAGCGCGAATAATCGCGTGCGCACCATATCCCCCAGACAAAAATCGGGCGACCCCAGCAGAATGCTTCAGCCATCCGCCCAGACGTCGATCCGAAACGTCGCCTAGTCTAACAATCCGTGACTCGCAAAATGCGTTCAACTGATGTGCTTGTGATCGGCAGCGGTGCTGCCGGCCTGTCCTGCGCCCTGCGCCTGGCTCAGTCCGACGTCAAGGTCACCGTCGTCTCCAAGGGCCCCTTGAGTGGCGGCAGCACGCTGTGGGCGCAGGGCGGCATTTCGGTCGTGCTGGACGCCGAAGATTCACTTGAGTCGCATGTGCAGGACACGCTGAAAGCCGGAGCCGGACTGTGCGACGAACGCGCCGTGCGTTTCACCGTCGAGCGCGGGCCCGACTGCGTGCGCTGGCTGGTCGACAAGGGCGTGCAGTTCACCCTCGATGTCGATACCCCGGACGGCAATGGCCTGCACCTGACCCGCGAAGGCGGGCACAGCCATCGCCGCGTCGTCCATGCCGCGGACGCCACGGGACGCGCGGTCGAAACCACGCTATCGAGTCTTGCGCTCAATCATCCCAACATCACCGTTCGGGAAAACAATCTGGCGGTAGACCTGATTGTCGACCACGCCACGCGCAAGGTGCTCGGCGCTTACCTGCTGGACGCCGAACATGGTGGCGTCACCGCGGTTTCAGCGCGCGCGGTCGTGCTCGCCACGGGTGGCGCCAACCAGGTTTATCTGTATTCGAGCAATCCGCATGGCGCGTCCGGCGACGGCATAGCAATGGCCTGGCGCGCGGGCTGCAAGGTCGGCAACATGGAGTTCATGCAGTTCCACCCGACCTGCCTTTTTCACCCGGAAGCGCGAAATTTCCTGATCACCGAAGCGCTGCGCGGCGAAGGCGGCCTGCTGCGACTGCCCAACGAAGACGGCACGGCTGGCGAACGCTTCATGCCAGCCTTCGACGAGCGCGCAGAACTCGCTCCGCGTGACATCGTCGCCCGCGCGATCGACCACGAGATGAAGCGACTCGGCCTCAAGCACGTCCTGCTCGATGTGACGCACCTGAAGCCCGAATTCATCATCGGGCATTTCCCGAGCATCCACGCACGCTGCCTGGAACTCGGCCTTGACATCACGCGCGAACCGATTCCGGTCGTGCCATCCGCGCACTTCACCTGCGGCGGCGTCGTCACCGATCTGCGCGCGCGGACCGACATCGACGGCCTCTACGCGATCGGCGAGATCGCCTGCACCGGGTTGCATGGCGCGAATCGCCTCGCGTCCAACTCGCTGCTCGAATGCCTGGTGTTCGCCGAAGCCGCGGCGGATGATCTGATCGCCACGCTGCCGAATCGCATGGCCCCGGCAACGTTGATCGGCTGGGACGAATCCCGCGTCACCGACTCCGACGAAGACGTCGTCGTCTCGCACAACTGGCTGGAGCTGCGCACCTTCATGTGGGACTACGTCGGCAT
>JALYJV010000449.1 GCA_030775105.1 Pseudomonadota bacterium
GATCAGCACCGAGACGTCGGCAACACGCAGCATGTACTCCAGCTCGGCGCCCTTGGCGAAGGTGCTCAGCGCAACGCAGGTGCCGCCGGCCAGGGCGATGCCGAACATCGCCGTCACCCATTCCGCACGATTGGTCACCAGCAGGCCAACCCGCGTTTCCTTGGTCACGCCGCGCGCTGCGAGGGCGCGTGCGACGGTGAACGCCTCGTCCCAGACCTGCGCGTAGCTCAGGCGCAGCACTTCGCCGTTGGGCAGGTGATAGACGAGCGCTTCCCTGTCCGAATGCTTTGTGCTGACTTCACGCAGGAAGCCACCGAGCGTCAGCGCGCCGAGCGCTTCATCGGCAAGCGGCGTGCCGCGGATGATGGAATCGGTCACTTCTCGCTCCTCGTGGCATACATGCGTGCGCGTACTTCCGCCGCCAGCGGCGCGATGCCGGGCTCGAGCTGTGCGCCCAGGGTCTTGAACATCATTGCGGCAATCTCGTAGCAGCCGACGGCATAGATGATGTCGATCAACTGCTCGGTGCTGAAGTGCGCCGACAGTCGCGACCAGGTCGTGTCGCTGATACAGGCGTCGGCATACAGTTCATCGGCGGTACGCACCAGATCGGCATCGAAGCTGTCCCAGCCGGGCGCATTGGGGCCGTGCTGCAGGCGCTCGATGTCTGCTTCGGTGAGCCCCGCACGCAGTCCGAGCACCGTGTGCTGGACGAACTCGTATTCGGAGCGACGCAGCCAGCTGATGCGCAGGATCAGCAGTTCGCGGATCCGCTTGGAGATCGAACTCGTGACGGCGACATGCTGGTTGAATGTCAGGAAGGCCTTGGTCGCCTGCGGATGGCGCAGCATCACGCCGATGCCGTGCGTGCCGCGCGGATCGCTGCCCTGCCAGTTGGCGAGCACGAAGTCGCGCGCACCGGGAAACGCGCTCATCGCGTCGTGCGCGGAGGCGTCCCAGTCCGACGGCATCAGCGGGGCAACGCGTGCTGTGGGTTCGTTCTGCATGGCGGGCCTCAACGCGCAGTCCACGCCGAGGTCAGCGCGAAATCCGACAGGTACTTGGTGGAACTCCAGCCGCCGTCGACGACGATGGTCTGGCCGTTGATGAAACTGCCGCCGGGCGAGCACAGGAAGGCGATCGTGCTGGCGACATCCTCGACGCTGCCCAGCCGCGTGTGCGGCGTCATCTCGACATTCATGCGACGGAAGCGCTCGTCCTGCAGACGGCCCTCGGTCATCGGCGTCACCGTCACGCCCGGTGCGACGGCGTTGCAGCGGATGCCGGCCGCGCCGTACTGGCAGGCGATGTGCTGGGTCAATCCGGCGAGGCCGGCCTTGGCGGCGGAATAGGCGCCGCCGCGCAATCCGCCGACGTGGGCGAAGGTCGATGTCACGTTGATGATCGCGGCATCCGCCTTCATGTGCGCGATCACCTCGCGCGCCATGCGAAACGGTGCGCGCAGCATCAGACCGAGGAAATGGTCGAGCATCTGGTCGTCGGTTTCGTGCAGCGGCTTGGGACTGCCGATGCCGGCGTTGTTGATCAAAAAGTCGATCCTGCCCCAGCGCGCGACCGCGAGATCGGCAACCTGCTTCGGCGCGGAGTCTGCGGTCAGGTCGACCGCCAGCGTCGCAACCCGCGCGGGATCGCCGATCGCTGCGGCGAGGTCGGCGAGACGCTTTTCGTCGCGACCGACGCCAAGCACCGCCATGCCCTGCCCGGCGAGCTTGACGGCGGTACCAAAGCCGATGCCGCTGCTCGCACCTGTAACGATGGCTACCTTCATTTCACCGGACATATCGCTTTCTCAATCCATTTGTCAGCAAACTACGAGAGTATTCCTTCATGGTATTGATCGGGCCGGACATTGCCTTGACTCCGCGCGACAGCAACAGCGCCCCCTGACGCCCTCGGCACAGCGCCTGTCGCCAATGATCAAGACGCCCACGGCAGTCATGGATAAGGTTGACGCACTATCGAGAGCTACTCCATGCCGAGTGAGTTGAAAGCGGGTCGCAAGCAGGTCGCCGGGCGCTGGATCCGCTGGGACGAAGCGCGCGCCGAGCGTGCGTATGCGCAGGGCCATTGGGTCCGGCAAACGCTGGCCGATGCGCTGCAGAGCGCGGCGGAGCAGTCGCCGAAGCGTGTGCTGCTGGTCGACGGCGAACTGCGCATCGACTGCCGCACATTGCACACACAGGCAACTGCCCTCGCCCACGCGATGCTCGCGCGCGCACCAACCGGCAGCGTCGTGTCGTTCATGCTGCCGAACTGGCATGAGGCGGCGGTCATCTATCTCGCGGCGACGCTGGCCGGCATGGTTGTCAATCCGATCCTGCCTTCGCTGCGCGAACGCGAACTGCAGTTCATCCTCAGCGACGTCAACACCCGGCTGGTGTTCATACCGGCGAATTTCCGTCAGCACGACTACGGGGCGATGCTGGGCCGGGTGGTCGCTCAGATCGACAATCCACCGGACGTGATCGTGCTGCGCGGCGAGCCGGGCGCGCATGTCCGCTATGACTCCCTGCTGCTGCAGCAGCATGCTACGCACGATTTTCCGGCCCGCGATCCCGATGCGGTGCGCATGGTGCTCTACACCTCGGGCACGACCGGCCGGCCCAAGGGCGTGCTGCACACCCACAACTCGCTGCACGCGCTGCTGTGCCAGGTGCGCGATCACTGGCTGGTTGCGCCGGGCGACAGGTTTCTCGTGCCCTCGCCGATCGGCCACATCGGCGGCTCGATCTACGCGTTTGAGGCACCGCTGTTGCTCGGCACCACCGCGGTGCTGATGGAACGCTGGGATGTCGACGAAGCCGTGCGGATCTTCGAGTCCGAGCGCTGCACGCACATGGCCGGAGCAACACCGTTTCTCGAAGCCCTGCTTGCTGCGGCGCGACGCGCGGGCACGCATCTGCCGAGTCTGAAGGTCTTCATCTGCGGCGGCGCTTCGGTGCCGCCTTCGCTGATCCGCGATGCGGCCAGCTACTTCGAGCGCGCCGTCGTGACACGGGTCTATGGCTCCACCGAAGTACCGATCACGACCGTTGGCGCCACACAGCCTGACGAAACACAGCACGCCGCCGATACCGATGGCCGCGGTGGTTACGCCGCGATCAAGCTGGTCAATCATGGTTCCGCACCGGCTGGCGAAGGCGAGGTTCACGCGCGCGGCCCGCAGATGCTGGTTGGCTATCTGCACGTCGAGGACGAAACGACATCGTTCGATGCCGACGGCTATTTCCGCACCGGCGACCTCGCGCGCTTCGCTGACGAGCGCTATCTCGTCGTCACCGGCCGCGCCAAGGACATCATCATCCGCAACGGCGAGAACATTTCGCCGAAGGAAGTCGAAGATCTGCTGATCGGTCATCCGCAGATCGCCGAGGTCACAGTCGTCGGCGTGCCTGATGCACGCACCGGCGAACGCGCCTGCGCCGTGATCGTGCCCAAGCCGGGTACGTCCGGCCCGGACGTTGCGAGCCTGCGCCAGTTCCTCAAAACGCTGGGCGTCGCGATGTTCAAGGCACCCGAGCAGGTCATGCTGTGGGACGCGCTGCCGAAGAACGACGCCGGCAAGGTCCTGAAGCATCAGATCAGGGCAACGCTGCTGCAGGATGCGTCAAAATCGGCTTACTGAGCGATCAGTGTTGAACAACGCAGATTGCGCGGATGGAAAGGCCCTCACCCCTGCCCCTCTCCCAGAGGGAGAGGGGATTCTGTTCCTTCCCCGTCTGGGGGAGTGCGAGCATGACTCGCACGCGCAGAGCGCCGGATGAGGGCGCTATAGCATCGTAGCCCGGATGCAATCCGGGGTAGTCGGCTCGCTGCAGGCGCAGACCCCGGATTGCATCCGGGCTACGGACATGTGCGGGAATGACGGTAGGAAAGATCGCTTGCACCGACTCCGAGGCTCGGTCATCCTCGGCGCGTGCCTTCCGAGAAAGCGACAGAGTCCAGCGCCATCGATGTAAGTCAGTTCGACGATGCGCATGCAATGGTGCGCGTCGATGCGCTGCGCAAATTCACCGATGTGGTCACCGAACTGGGCGGCCACCCCGCTGCGCTGCTGACCAAGGCCAATATCGATCCGGCGGTGCTCAACAACCGGCACGCGCTGATTCCGTACCGCACGCTCGTGCAATTGCTGGAACGCACCGCCGATGAGCTGGCCTGCCCGGATTTCGGCATGCGCCTGGCGGCGGCGCAGGACGGCTTGAAAGTGCTGGGGCCGCTCGAGTTCGCGATGCGCAATTCGCGCACGCTGCGCGAGGCCTTCGGCTACTGCGCAGAGCATCTTCAGGTCTACAGCACCGCGTCGCAGATGCGCAGCCAGCCCGGCCCTCGCGACGGCGAGATCTTCTTCCGCTTCGAGATCCTGCTGTCGAAAATGCCGGAACATCCGCAGGCCACCGAACGCGCCATCCTGCTCGCACAGCACGTCGCGCTGCATGTCACCGGCGGCAGGATCGGCGCGCGTGAAGTCTGGTTCAGCCACGAACCCCTGTCTTCGATCTCGACCTATCACCGGTACTTCAACATCCCGGTGCGCTTCGGCCAGGCGATGGACGGCCTGCTGTTCGTCGATCTCGACCTCGACACGCCGGTCCCGGATGCCGACCCGCAGCTCTATGAACTGGCGTCGGACTTCATCGAGAACCGCTTCCCCGCCGAGGAATCGGTGCTCAGCGCGCGGATGCGCAGCATCGTCGAACGCCTGGTGCTTGATGGCAGCTGCACCTACGACGGTGTCGCCTCGATGCTCGGCATGCATCCGCGCACGCTGCAGCGGCGCCTGAAGGCCGAAGGTGCATCGTTCGAGGCGATCAAGGACAGCGTGCGTCGCGACATTGCGCTGCGCTATCTCAAGCAGTCGAGCGTGCCGCTGATCCAGGTCGCGAAGATACTCGGCTATGCCGATACCTCTGCGCTTTCGCGCAGCTGTTTCCGCTGGTTCTCGGCGTCGCCGCGCCAGCTGCGTTTTGGTGTTGCCGATACCGACGACCTGACGCAGACCGAAAAGGTCTGAGCGTTCAGAGCGTTTTTGTTCATCTGGAAACATAAAACTCCGTTCGTCTCGAGTGCCGTGCGCCTGCGCACGGTGTATCGAGAGACCACCACTGCAGCACGGGTATCTCGATACACCGCGCGTTCCGCGCGGCACTCGATACGAACGGAGAGGTGTATGCACTCAAACCACAAATGCTCCAGGAAAGCTCGGCGAACTGCGGCAAAACGGCAAGCCGCGTTGTGCATGCTGTATTGCAGCATTTGCGCGGCATCCAAAGCCCCGTCGCTATGCCTTTACAGGCGCCTTTCCCTAAGCAACAATGAACACCAGTGTTGAATAATTATTAGTGCATATCGCACGAGGAGACTGTGCATGAGTCCGGTCGATTCGATAACGAGCCACCGAAAACCCGGCCACCCGCAGGCCTCTGTAGATCGCGTGATCGCACCCCGCTGCAGCGCACCGACTCCCGCAAACGCGAAGCGGTCGACGAATCACGTTGGCATGATGAGAACGGGCGCGTACAGCAAGTTCACAGACCTCGTCACCAGCCTCGGCGGAGACGCGGCAGCGCTGTTGCAACAGGCACGGATCGCCCCGCCGGCACTCGCCGACGAGAAAGGCTCCATACCGTTCCTCAAGCTCGCGCATCTGCTGGAAGATGCCGCAGACAACCGCGAATGCGCGGATTTCGGCCTGCGTCTTGCCGCGGCGCAGGCCACGCTGGGCGCGAGCAAGGCCCTGGGGCCGATCGGCGTCGCGATGCGAAATGCGCCGACGCTGCGCGAGGCACTGCAGTACTTCGCCGATCACAGTCACGCGTACAGCAACGCGCTGCGGATCTGCCTGGACCAGCTGCCGAACGACGGCCGCATGTTCCTGTTGATCGAAAGTCATCCCGCGATGCCGACCCGCCAGCTGCAGGCGATGGAACATGCGCTGGCGCTGATGCAGCACGTCTGCACGACGATCAGCAGCGGTCGGACCCGTGCGCCGGAAATCTGGTTCAGTCACGAAGCGCGCGCGCCGCAGTCGGTCTATCGCAGCCACTTCAATGCCGCAGTCCGTTTCGGCCAGAGCATGAATGGCCTGTTCTTCGACGAAAAGGACCTCGATCAACCGCTGCCGGAACGCGATGCGCAGCTGTACGAGATTGCCACCAGTTATGTCGACCAGCGCTTTCCTGCGGTTTCACGCAGCCTGAGCTCGCGGGTACGCATCATCATCACGCACCTGCTGGCCGAGGGCAGTTGCACTCACGAACGCGTTGCCGCCGGGCTCAACCTGCATCCGCGCACTTTGCAGCGCCGCTTGCGCGACGAAGGCGAATCGTTTGAAGCGATCAGGGATCAGGTCAGGCGCGATGTCGCGCTGCGCCATCTGGGGCAGTCGAATGTCTCGCTGGTGAAGAT
>JALYJV010000450.1 GCA_030775105.1 Pseudomonadota bacterium
GCGTAACGTGTGGTCCAACGTCATCATCTTCTGCGGACACTTTCCGATCGGCGTACACCACTTCACCAAGGAAGAAGTCGAAGGCGAAACCCGCGCGCGTTGGTATGTGCGTCAGTTGCTCGGCAGCGCCAACATCGGCGGCGGCAGGCTGTTCCATATCCTGAGTGGCAACCTGAGCCATCAGATCGAGCACCACCTGTTTCCCGACATGCCGAGCAACCGTTATCCGCAGGTGTCTCCACGGGTCAAGGCACTCGCGGCGCGCTACGGTCTGCCCTACAACACCGGCTCGCTGACCAGACAGTTCGGCACCACCACTTGGACGATCTGGCGCCTAGCGTTTCCGGGCGGCCGGATTGCGGCTTCGACACTACCTGCGTAGCAGTCGATCCGCGCGCAGTTCGGTGCTCAAGCCGAGGGCTGAACGACCGGCGCTGATGGCCCCATCGACGCTAGCCTGCGGGACAGCCTGAAGGCATAGGTCTCCACCACGCGCCAATCCCAATCGGCGGCCGCGCCCAGCTCAGGATAACGACTCTCGCGCGACTTGGATCGCGCTTCCGAGTTGACCGCAACCCTGCACTGGAGCGTGCCAGGTGACGGTACGTACAGATGCAGTTGGATGATGCCCCAGCCGGACAGCGAGTAACGAAACGACTTGCCGTCGCGGGGAGGATCAAGCGTCACTTTCCGTTTAGGGGGTGACGCCTTTTTTGCGCATCCCTGCGTCACTCATTCCTCCGGCATTCCAGTACATCTAGTCGGTCGTTCCTTGTTTTGCGCAAAAAAACGATCCGCGTCGCCGGCGCGCGACTTGTACGGAGTTTCCCTGGACTCTCGACTCATCTTCCGCCGACGCGAGGGCTCGGGATCTTCGTCTCTGTTCGAAAGCGAACAGACCTGATTCTGGCGAATCCAGTACACCAACGTACCACCAGACACAAACCGAGCACGTTCTTTTTACTGTGCGCACAAAATCGAACCGATGCCTGATGCCTTCATGATCCGGGAGGGCTTGCCTGGCTCCTGCGCGGCGGATGAGGTTGCACCCGGCGCGCAAAGGCGGTTTTCGCCGCCCCCAAGGATTCTGCTGGCAGCCAACCTGCGCTGGACGTTGGCGGCGCGGCTCGCGATTGCCTTCCGTGAGCTAGGCTGCTTGGTGTACGCGTGGTGTCCACAGGGACACCCGCTGGAGAAGGTCCGAGCCGTCGAACGGATTTTCAGAGATCGCACGCTCACATCCAGACGCTCGTTGTGCGCTGCCATTTTCGCCGCGGATCCCGATTTGATCATTCCCTGCGACGACGTGGCCGCGATGCACCTAAGCCGGCTCCATGCGCATAGTGCCGCCGACCGACTGTCGATCCGGATGCAAAGTGCGATCCGGCGCTCGCTCGGCACGCCGGCTTCGTGCGCGCTGGCGAGTGATCGCGCTGCACTGATGCAGGTCGCCGCAGCCACAGGGGTAAGGATTCCGGAGACCCTGAGCCATTCTTCCATGGCTGATCTGGAGGCCTGGAGCGCTGCTTGCGAATTCCCCGCCATGCTCAAATCCGATAACTCCTGGGGCGGTCTCGGTGTTGTGATGGTGCGCGACCCGGATCACGCGCGTCAGGCCTTCCTCAGCTTGAGACGTCCGACATGGCGCACGGCGTTGGCGCAGTTGATCCTGCGACGTGATCCTTTGGTGCTGCGCCAACGATTCAGCCGCGCACAGCGCGCCGTGACTTCGCAGGCCTACGTGGTGGGCAGCCCGGCGAATCGCGCCGTTGTTTGCTGGAAGGGCGAGATCCTGGCCGGAATCAGCGTGATCGCGCTGCAATCGCGAACCCAGACCGGCCCGGCGACGGTGGTACAGGTTATCGACAACGAGGAAATGGCGGAGGCCGCAGTACGCCTAGTGAGCGTCCTGGGTTTGTCGGGCTTCTGCGGGCTGGATTTCGTCATCGAATCGTCCACCAATGCGGCCTATCTGATCGAGATGAATCCGCGCGCTACCCCGATCAGCCATCTCGCCCTTGGTAGCGGAAAAAATTTGCCAGTCGCCTTGCTCGCAAGACATGCGGGAAAGCCCTTGCCAGCAAGCGAGTCCAGCATCGCCAACCCGGTGATCGCAATGTTTCCGCAGGAGTGGCAGCGCGATCATTCAAGCCCCTATCTGCAAAGCGCGCATCACGATGTGCCCTGGGCCGAGCCGGATCTGGTGCGCGACGGCATGTCCCGGATATGGGCGGATCGGGGTATCGCCGCAAGGATCAGAGGCTGGCTTTGGCCGGGAGGTGCAGTGTGGGCGGCGGCATCTGAGGTGGATGTGGCGCGTGCACCCTCATCGGGTCGGCGTCCCGAGCGCTACCGCTGGCTATCCAGATATGCGGGATTCGCTGCGATGCTCGTTTGATTTGGCGCACATCACGGGTCCGTTGCCGCGCTGCGTTTCAAACGGCATGACCGCCGCCAGTTGCGCGGAAGTCAGAAATTCGCAGCTTCCCACTCGCGCATGAGCAATCAGTGCGGCGTAGCACTGAAGATCCTCCGGTCTGGCCCATTTGGAAAAGTCGTGTGACGCCACTTCCGGCGTGTCCTGGTCATGCGAGTGACGCGCGGGATTGGACAATGACGGCTCATCGGCAACGTCTTTGCCGAACCAGCGGCGTTTGGCGTCACCCAGTTCGCGCCGCCAGAAGAACGGCGTTCCAACGCGATAGATTTGCAGGCTCTGGGTTTCGCTCATTTGCGCCAACCAGCGCAATTTGTAGTAACCGAAGCCCGACAGCAGGTCGAAGAATTCGTATCCACCTTCGATGGCCAGACGCATGCCCATCAGCAGGACGGCGGAGCCCGGCCCGAGCCGCGCCGCGCGATCGTCGTAGACAATGTGCAGGGCGTACACGCCCTTACCAAACGTCCCGCAGATCAGCCCGCCGATGGGCATGCCGTTGATCAGCAGCACCTGAATCACCAACTGCATCCGCTGATCCGCCTCCATCAGTCCAGAAAAATAGTCGAGCCACTTGGCGTTGCCGCTAATGGCTGCGCCGGTCTGGTCTTTCCAGCTATGCGTCTCGATGCTGCGATACAGGTCAAACAATGCGGGAATCGCGTGTGGATCCTTGGACGTCAGCACCTGGACATCGCCGCTGGCCATCAGCGTGCGCATCTGGCGGCTGAGGTTGGAGCGGAATTTTCTCGACAGCGCCGCGTAATAACCGTCTAGGGAACTCCAGCGGATGTGGATCGTGCCGTTGGCCAGGGTCGGCCAATGCTGCACCTGGAACGAACCCGAGTCAGCTTCGGGTGGCGGCGATAGCAAGGCCGAGTCGGCGTCCTGTTGGTGGAATTCCAGCAGGCTCCATTGTTTTTTGCAGCCGAGCAGATACGCAAAGAAAGCCGCGCTGATCGCCTGTTCGTGCCCGCGCCGCGCTACGACATGTGGTCGGCAAGCGATGTGCGCGGTGAGAAAATCCAGCTTGACCGCACGCAGCCCCAGCACGCGATCCAGGTGCTGCTTGAGCGCAATGTAGCCGACCAACTCGTCCCGATCGAAGGCCAGCAACAGCCACAGCCGCAGGTTCTTGCCTGGGGGAAACAGTTCGGCGTTGCACAGGAAGCGTTGGTAGTACTCGTAGGTGGAAAACGGGTCCGGTCGGGCAGAGGCCAGATTCAGCGCGTTGATCTGTTCCCGAAACGACTCTGCGTCCGACATCGCATGGAAGCAGCGGATCTGGATCACGCCGCCGTTCCGGCGGTCTGCGCGCTGTCGAGTGCAACCACCCCGCCGGGCGCGTCGGCGACCACGCGCAACACCGGAACCTGATGCCGAAATTGCAGGGGGTTGAGGCCCAGTTTGCGCGCACTACGCTGCACCAGTGTCTTGCCCGCCGCGAGCACGCCATCTTCGCGCGCCGACAGATTGTTGAAGCCCAGTCGCGTACGAAAAAACCGGTTCGCGACGTACACCTGAAATCGCCGCCGAGTCTGTGACGTGAAATATTCGGTCGAGAGCGAGACGTTGACGCTGTCCATATTGGTCACGCGATGCGGTGCGTTCTGCGGCCAACTGATCCAATCGCCGGGGTCGAGATCGTAGACCTGCGCAGCTTCGTCGTAGGACGCCTCGTAAGGCAGATACTCGTGTCTGACGCCAGCGAAAATGTCTTCCAGCAGCTCGCGCTTCATGTAGCGCGAATCGAGTGCCGGATACACCCATACGCGCTTGCGCCCGCGGATGTGCCACAGCGCAGAGGCCGGACCGTCGGCGTGGTAATAGACCATGGCGTTCGGCGAGGAGATCAGCAAGGTGCCCTGGCTTTCGTCCGGAGCAAACCCGGGGACCTGCGCACGCAGCTCGTCGTAGAGCTCGCTGATCATCTCGCGGTAGCGCGGGTCCGCGCGATCAACGCGCGTGACGTTCAACCACAGTCTGCCGTTCTTCACTGCTTGAAGCAGGTCTGCGCCGCTGACGCCTTCGTGAACCGCCATGCAGTTCTCTTCGACCCGTTCCGGATCGCTGCCCATGCTGAGAGCGTACAGGTGCTGACGCGGGAAATGATCCAGAAGATCGACTAGCGCCGAGTCGGAGAACAGTTCGTGATCCTTCAATCCATGGCTGCCCTCGACCGTACGCCGTCCGAAATCGGATCTCAGCGTCTCTGACAGTTCAACTCCGAGTGCGGGCATCGGTAAACCTCGATTTGAATCCTCACACTAACCTCGTCGCATACGATGGTCCGCGCGCTGGAACACATAACGGGGCCCGCAGGGTGTCGGTACCAGGACCCTGCGGCGTCTTAGGGCAGGCGTGTTCCGGATTTTGTGTGAACTTCCGCCGCACTATTGGACGGATTTCCCGTATGGATACGCCCGTTTGGACATGCACCCTGGGTTTGATGTCCATGGTGGCAGTCTCGTACTGGACTGAGCGGCTTTCCACGAATGCGGATTGGAGTTGGCAAAGCAACTCAAGCAGGGGGTTGGCTCTTCAGTCCGAGTGACCGCTTCCAAACTGGTTGAAGACCCCGCATGTCGCCAAGATGCGCGGCGCGAAGTATGGTCGATGGCACCATAGTTTCGCTGCCATCTGACTAAACCACTGGCGCTGTTGGCCCCATGGACGCGAGCCTGCGGGAAAGTCTGAAGGCGTAGGTTTCGACCACACGCCAATCCCAGTCTGCAGCCGCACCCAGTTCGGGATAGCGACTCTCGCGTGACTTCGCTCGCGCTTCCGAGTTGACCGCAACCCTGCATTGAAGTGTGCTCGGCGACGGCGCATACAGGTGCAGATGGATGATGCCCCAGCCGGACAGCGAGTAACGAAACGACTTGCCGTCGCGGGGAGGATCAAGCGCCACTTTCCGTTCGAGCATGCGGCCCTTCATCGACGGATACCAGAAGCCGAAGGCATAGTTATGAGCGCCTTGCTCGACGCATTGCGCCGCCTTGGCCAGGATCGCCGCGGGATTTTCAAAATACTGCAGCGGTTCGCCGAGATCGGATTCGGAAGACGCTACAACCGGAACCTCCGGATAGAACGTGCTTTCGACGAGGTCGCCGAAGTCGGAGAAACTGATAACAGTAGCTAGCGTCACGGGCGGTCCATCTACTCGACAGTGACCGACTTGGCCAGATTGCGCGGCTGGTCCACGTCGGTGCCGCGCAGCACGGCAACGTGATACGACAGCAGCTGCAGCGGGATCGTGTAGATCAGCGGCGCCTGTAGCGGCTCGATGTGATCGGGCATCGTGATGACTTCGACGCCATCGCTGGCTTCGATACCGGTATTGGGATCGGCGAAAACAAACAGTCGCCCACCCCGCGCGCGGACTTCCTGCAGATTGGACTTGAGCTTTTCGAGCAGCGTGTTGTTTGGCGCGACGGCAATCACCGGCATGTCTTCGTCGACGAGCGCGAGCGGGCCGTGTTTGAGCTCACCGGCGGCGTAGGCCTCGGCGTGGATGTATGAAATTTCCTTGAGCTTGAGCGCACCTTCCATCGCAATCGGATAGGTCGGGCCGCGGCCAAGGAAGAGCGCGTGGTGCTTGTCCGCAAAATGCGTGGCCCAGCCACGAATCTTCTCGCTCAACTGCAGGGTATGTTCGACCATCTCCGGCACGGAGCGCATCTGCCGCGTGTAAAGCGCGATGATGCGACGATCGATGCCGCGACGCTGCGCGATCGCGAGGCCGAGCAGCGCGAGCGCGGCGAGCTGCGTCGTGAACGCCTTGGTGCTGGCAACGCCGATTTCTGGACCGGCGCGCGTCATCAGCGACATGTCGGCTTCACGTACAAGTGAAGATTCCGGCACGTTGCAGATCGCCGCGGTCGCGACATAGCCGAGCTTCTTCGCTTCGCGCAGTGCGGCGAGCGTGTCCGCGGTTTCACCAGATTGCGAAATTGCGAGGAACAGGGTGCCCGGCGTGACGACCGGATTGCGGTAGCGATACTCGCTGGCGACTTCGACAGCGCAAGGAATGCGCGCGCCCTGTTCGAGGTAGTACCGCGCAACGAGGCCGGCGTGATAGCTGGTGCCGCAGGCGACGATATGCACCTGCGAAATCCGCGGCAGGATTTCCGCAGCGCGTGGACCGAACGCGGCTTCAAGCACGTGATCACCCGCGATGCGCTCTGACAGCGTGTCGGCCAGCGCACGCGGCTGCTCGTAGATTTCCTTGAGCATGTAGTGTGCGTACTCGCCGCGCTCGACGCCTTCAGCGGACAGCGACGATTCGTGTTCCGGACGAGTCACCGGCTTGCCGCTGATATCGAAGACCGAGACGCGGTCGCGGCGAATATCGGCGACGTCGCCTTCTTCGAGGAAGATGAAACGACGCGTCACCGGCAACAGCGCCTGGACGTCCGAAGCGACGTAGTTCGCGCCATCGGCGAGGCCGACAACCAATGGGCTGGCAATACGGGCGACGACAATTCGATCCGGCTGCTGCGCATCAAACACGACAATCGCATACGCGCCGGTGAGGCGCCGCACCGCCTGCTGCACGGCTGAGGTCAGATCCGCGCCGTGCTTGACCAGATCGTGGATCAGGTGGGCGATGACTTCGGTATCGGTTTCAGAGGCGAAGACATAGCCTTTGGCCTGCAGCTCGGCTTTCAGCTCGATATGGTTCTCGATGATGCCGTTGTGGATCAGCGCAATGCGGCCACCGGAAACATGCGGATGGGCATTGGCTTCGGTCACGCCACCATGGGTGGCCCAACGCGAGTGGGCAATGCCGAGCAGCCCTTCACAGGGATCGGCCTGGATTTTCGCCTGCAGCTTGACGACTTTGCCGACGCTGCGGCGCAGCGCGAGACCGCCGCCGGCCTGCGCCAGTGCGATACCGGTGGAATCGTAACCGCGGTATTCAAGCCGACGCAGCCCTTCGATCAGAACGGGGCTGACATCATGGGGCGCGATGGCGCCGACGATTCCGCACATGGCAGGGTCTAGTCTGGAATAGGGCGCCTAGTTTACCGGTGCCCCGGTGCGTACGCTCAGCAGGCGCTTCCTGCCCGTACTTGGCCTGCGATGCCTAAGGCTTGGGCTTCTTCTGAGACCGCTTCCAGTTGGCGTAGGTCTTCTGCTCGCGCGCCCGGCACACCGTCAGGCCGCCTGCCGGCACGTCCTTGACGATGGTCGATCCCGCTCCGACTGTGGCGTTCTTGCCGACGGTGACCGGCGCAACCAGCTGGGTGTCGGAGCCGATGAAGACGCCGTCTTCGATCACCGTGCGGTGCTTGTTGGCCCCGTCGTAGTTGCAGAAGATCGTGCCAGCACCGATGTTGACGTCGGCGCCGACCTCGCCGTCGCCGAGATAGGCGAGATGGTTGGCCTTGCTGCGCGGGCCGACCTTGACCTTCTTGATCTCGACGAAGTTACCGACGTGGACTTCATCAGCCAGTTCAGCTTCGGGTCGCAGGCGCGCGAACGGGCCAATGTGGCAGCGCTCACCAACCTTTGCGCTGTCGAGCACGCTGTGTGATTCGATCGCTGTGCCCGCGCCGATCGACACGTTGCGCAGCACGCAGTACGGACCGACCCGCACACCGTCACCAAGCTGGACCCTGCCTTCGAAGATGCAGCCGACATCAATGCTCACATCACGGCCATGCGTCAGCGTCCCGCGCACATCAAGACGTGCCGGATCCGCCAGGGCAACGCCGTCGCGCAGCAACGCGTCAGCCAGACGCCGCTGATAGGCGCGCTCCTGGCGTGCAAGCTGCAGGCGATCGTTGACGCCTTCGACTTCGGCGGCATCGGCGGCGCTGACCGTCGCAACCTGAAGCTTGTCCTTGACCGCCAATGCGACAACGTCGGTCAGGTAGTACTCGCCCTTGGCGTTCTCGTTGCGGATCTTCTTGAGCCAGGCGCGCAGACGCTTCGCCGGCGCCGCCATGAAGCCGGTGTTGACCTCGGTGATGCGCTTCTGCCGCGCGCTGGCTTCTTTTTCTTCGACGATGCCGCTGATGGCGCCGCCGCGGTTGCGCACGATGCGCCCGTAGCCAGTCGGCTCGGCCAGCTCGACTGTCAGCACCGCGAGTGTGCGGCGACCGGCATCGAGCAACGCCTGCAGGGTTGTGGACGAGATCATCGGCACGTCGCCGTAGAGCACAAGGACGACCGCATCATCCGGTACATCCGGCATCGCCTGCTGCACGGCATGCGCTGTGCCGAGCTGTTCGCGCTGCTGCACCCAGTGCACATCGGCGCCAGTGAGTGCGCTGCGATCAAACCAGCCACGCACCTGATCGCCACCATGGCCGTAGACCACATGGATGCCCGCGGCAGACAGGCCGCGCGCGGCACCGAGCACATGAGCGAGCATCGGCTGCCCGGCGAGCGGGTGCAGCACCTTGGGCAGTGCGCTTTTCATGCGCGTGCCCTGGCCTGCGGCCAGGACGATGCAATGCAGCGGCGCGGTGGTCTTCGACATATGCAGGGCTCTATAAACGAAAATCCCGCTCATGCTGCCTGAACATGAGCGGGACGGTCATCTTTTGCGTATTAGCGCCGGGGCGCTACGTATCAATTGTGCGTGTGACTCTTCAGCTTCTGCACGAACTGCAGGCGGGCGGCAGCTTCGATCAGCTCCTGCTGCGCACGCGTGGTGTCGAGTTCGGTCTTCGCGCCGGCGAGCTTCTCTTCCGCTGCGGCCTTGGCGGCCTGGGCTGCGGCTTCGTCGGCATCCTTGGCACGCAGCGCGGTGTCTGCGAGCACCGTCACCAGATGCGGCTGGATTTCGAGAATGCCACCGCCGACGAAGAACTGCAGTTCTTCCCCACCCGGCTGCTGCACGCGCACGGTGCCCGGCTTGAGGCGGGTCAGCAGCGGCGCGTGACGCGGCGCAATACCGACTTCGCCCATTTCCGCCGGCGCGAACACCATCGTCGCCTCGCCGGAGTGGATCTGGCCTTCAGCGCTGACGATGTCTACGTGGATGTTTGCCATGGGATATCCCGCAAGCGCTGCTTAGAGCTTCTTGGCCTTTTCGACGGCTTCGTCGATCGTGCCAACCATGTAGAACGCCTGTTCCGGCAGGTGATCCATTTCGCCGTCGACGATGGCGCGGAAGCCGCGGATCGTTTCCTTCAGCGAGACGTACTTGCCCGGCGAACCGGTGAAGATTTCAGCAACGTGGAACGGCTGCGACAGGAAGCGCTGGATCTTGCGCGCGCGGGCAACGGCCTGCTTGTCTTCTTCAGACAGTTCGTCCATGCCGAGGATCGCGATGATGTCCTTCAGTTCCTTGTAACGCTGCAGCACGCCCTGCACGTCGCGGGCAGTGTTGTAGTGCTCGGCACCGATGACGTTCGGATCGAGCTGACGCGAGGTCGAGTCGAGCGGGTCGACGGCTGGGTAGATACCCAGCGAGGCGATGTCACGCGACAGAACGACGGTCGAATCCAAGTGGGCGAATGTGGTCGCCGGCGACGGGTCGGTCAAGTCGTCCGCGGGAACGTACACGGCCTGGATCGAGGTGATCGAGCCGGTCTTGGTCGATGTGATGCGCTCCTGCAGCACGCCCATTTCCTCGGCGAGCGTCGGCTGGTAGCCCACTGCCGACGGCATACGGCCGAGCAGTGCGGACACTTCGGTACCGGCCAGCGTGTAGCGGTAAATGTTGTCGACGAAGAACAGCACATCGCGACCTTCGTCGCGGAAGTATTCGGCCATGGTCAGACCGGTCAGCGCGACACGCAGGCGGTTGCCGGGCGGCTCGTTCATCTGGCCGTACACCATCGCCACTTTCGACTTGCTCAGGTCGTCGGTGTCGATGACCTTCGATTCCGCCATTTCGTGGTAGAAGTCGTTACCTTCGCGGGTACGCTCACCGACGCCGGCGAACACCGACAGACCGGAGTGCGCCTTCGCGATGTTGTTGATCAGTTCCATCATGTTGACGGTCTTGCCGACGCCGGCACCGCCGAACAGACCGACTTTGCCGCCCTTCGCAAACGGACACAGCAGGTCGATGACCTTGATGCCGGTTTCGAGCAGCTCGGTGGAGCCGGCCTGATCTTCATAGCTCGGCGCGGCGCGGTGGATCGACCACTTCTGCTCGGAGTTCACGTCGCCGGCGTCGTCGATCGGGCGACCGAGCACGTCCATGATGCGGCCGAGCGTGGCCGGACCGACCGGAACCGAGATCGGCTTGCCGGTGTTCTGCACGACGAGGCCGCGCTTGAGGCCTTCCGAGGCGCCCAGTGCGATGGTGCGAACGATGCCGTCACCCAGCTGCTGCTGGACTTCGAGCGTCAGCTCGGTACCGTCAACGGTGAGCGCATCGTAAATCTTCGGGATCGCATCACGCGGGAATTCCACGTCGACGACCGCGCCGATGACCTGAACGATCTTGCCAGTGCTCGTGCTCATTTCTTAACCCTGTTCCTTTCGGTTCTCGATCTCAAACCGCTTCGCGGCATGAGACTTCCTTAAATCAAATTCGGATACAACAAACTGACGGTGCCGCAAGCGGCGCCTTAGACTGCGGCTGCGCCGCCGACGATTTCTGCCAGTTCCTTGGTGATGCTTGCCTGACGCGCCTTGTTGTAGACCAGCTGGAGCTGGCTGATGATCTTGCCGGCGTTGTCCGTCGCGGACTTCATTGCCACCATGCGCGCGGACTGCTCGCTGGCGACGTTTTCGTTGATGGCCTGGTAGACCTGCGATTCGACGTAGCGCATCAGCACCAGATCGAGCAGCTCGGTCGATGCCGGCTCGTACAGATAATCCCAATGGTCGAGCAGACCGTCGGTACTGACCGGTTCGATCGGCAGCAACTGCAGCGCCGTCGGCTTCTGCGTCATCGTGTTGACGAAGACGTTGGAGATCAGCACCACGCGATCCACCGAGCCGTCACGGTAGGCATCGGTGACGACCTTGATCACGCCGAGCAACTGCTCCAGCGTCGGCTTGTCACCCAGATGGGTCGCCGTTGCCAGCACCTTGCCGCCCATGCGCTTGAAGAACGACACCGCCTTGTTGCCGACGAGGACGAAGTCCACCTCGACACCCTTGGCGCGCATCTCACGCACTTCGCGCACCGCGGTGCGAAACACGTTCATGTTCAAGCCGCCGCACAGACCGCGATCCGAAGACACGATCAGATACGCAACGCGCTTGACCGGACGCTCGACCGTGAACGGATGCTTGTATTCAAGATTCGCCTGCGCCAGGTGACCCAGCGTGCGACGAATCTTCTCTGCGTACGGGCGGGCCGCCGCCATGCGATCTTGCGCCTTGCGCATTTTCGACATGGCGACCTTTTCCATTGCCCGCGTGATCTTCTGCGTGTTTTTCACGCTTTTGATCTTGCTGCGGATTTCCTTGGCGCCGGCCACTGTCTACTCCCTCACGAATTCAAAACGTTGATCAGGCTTAGATAGCGGACTGCTTGACGTAAGCGGCCATGCCGGCCTTGAGGCTGGCTTCGATCGCGTCGCTCCAGTCACCCTTGTCCAGTGTGCCCATCACTTCGGCGTGCTGCGACACGAGGAACTGGTGCAGACCTTCTTCCCAGGCCAGAACCTTGTTGACCGGGATCGTGTCGATGTAACCCTTTTCCACGGCGTACAGCGTCGCGGCCATCTGGCCGACAGAAAGCGGCTTGTACTGCTTCTGCTTCATCAGCTCGGTCACGCGCTGACCTCGCTCAAGCTGCTTGCGGGTCGCATCGTCGAGGTCGGAGGCGAACTGCGCGAAGGCCGCGAGTTCGCGGTACTGCGCAAGCGCCAGACGAACACCACCGCCGAGCTTCTTGATGACCTTGGTCTGCGCAGCACCACCGACGCGAGACACCGAGATGCCGGCGTTCATGGCGGGGCGGATACCGGCGTTGAACAGGTCGGTTTCGAGGAAGATCTGACCGTCGGTGATCGAGATCACGTTGGTCGGAACGAAGGCCGAAACGTCACCGGCCTGGGTTTCGATGATCGGCAGCGCGGTGAGCGAGCCGGTCTTGCCCTTGACCTTGCCACCCGTCAGCTTCTCGACGTAGTCGGCGTTGATGCGCGCAGCACGTTCCAGCAGACGGCTGTGGAGATAGAACACGTCGCCCGGATAAGCTTCGCGGCCCGGCGGACGCTTGAGCAGCAGCGACACCTGGCGATACGCGACGGCCTGCTTGGACAGATCGTCATAGATGATCAGCGCGTCTTCACCGTTGTCGCGGAAGTATTCGCCCATCGAACAGCCGGAGTACGGCGCGATGTACTGCAGCGCGGCAGCTTCCGAAGCGGCAGCGGCGACAACAATGGTGTGGCCCATCGCGCCGTGCTCTTCGAGCTTGCGCACCACGTTGGCGATCGAACTGGCCTTCTGGCCAATCGCCACGTAAACGCACTTAATGCCCGAACCCTTCTGGTTGATGATCGTGTCGATTGCCAGCGCAGTCTTGCCGGTCTGACGGTCGCCGATGATCAGCTCGCGCTGACCACGGCCGATCGGCACCATCGAGTCGACGGCCTTGTAGCCGGTCTGCACCGGCTGGTTCACCGGCTCGCGCGCCATGACGCCCGGCGCGACCTTTTCGATCGGCGAAGTCAGGGTTGCATTGATCGGGCCCTTGCCGTCGATCGCGTTGCCGAGCGCGTCCACCACGCGACCCAGCAGAGCGGGACCAACCGGGACTTCGAGAATGCGGCCCGTGGTCTTCACGGTGTCGCCTTCCTTGAGGTGCTTGTAATCGCCCAGAACCACGGCGCCCACGGAGTCACGCTCCAGGTTCAGCGCCAGACCGAACGTGTTGCCCGGGAACTCGAGCATTTCACCCTGCAGCGCGTCGGACAGACCGTGCACGCGCACGATACCGTCCTGCAGCGACACGATGGTGCCGGTGTTGCGCGCCTCAGTGGCGGCGTCGAAATTCTGAATGCGAGCCTTGATCAGGTCGCTGATTTCGGAAGGATTGAGTTGCATACGAACCGTTTCCTGAAAATGTTAAGCCGGTGTGCGGGCTTTAGCGCGTGAGTGCGGTTTGAAGACGAGCAAGCTCGCCACGGATGGAGCCGTCGATGACCAGATCGCCCGCGCGAATCGTCGCGCCGCCAATCAGTTCAGAGTCGGTGTTCCATTTAATGGCGACTTCGCGCGCAAGACGTTTGCGAACAGCTGCAGCGAGCTGGTCACGCTGCGCCGGAGCGACTTCGGCAGCCGACGTGATTTCCACGTCGATGCGCGATTCGGCTTCGGCACGCAGGCGCTCGAACTCGTCGGCGATGGCCGGCGCAGTTGCGAGCCGCCCGTTACTGACGAGCAGACGGACCAGCGCGACAGCCTGCGGCGACATCTTGCCGTTCAGTGCCTTTTCCAAGGCACCAAACAGCTGCACCTTGGTCAGGGCCGGGTGGCCGATCAGGCTGGCGACCGAAGGTGCGGTGACCAAGCCGGCCAGCGCCGACAGTGCTTCGCCCCAGGCCGCGAACGACTTGCCGTCGCGAGCCAGTTCGAAAACTGCCTTGGCGTACGGCCGGGCCAGCGTGCTGAGTTCCGCCATGTCGTTCGCCTTTAGACGCGAGCAGCCAGCTCGCCGAGAACATCGGCGTGCGCAGCGGCGTTGATTTCGCGCTTGAGGATCTTGGCGGCACCGGCAACGGCCAGTTCGCCCACCTGCTTGCGCAAACCTTCACGAGCCTGTGCCAGCTCGCGCTGCACTTCGTCGTGAGCCTTGGCCACGATGCGCTCGCCCTCTACCTGGGCGGTCGTCTTGGCCTGGTCGACAATCTGCGACGCCTGCTTGTTCGCAGCGCTGAGAATGTCCTGCGCCTGGACGCGGGCAACCTTGAGCTCTTCTTCGCTCTTGGCTGACGCGTCCTGCAACGCACGGGCGCCCTTCTCTGCGGCGGCGAGGCCGTCGGCGATCTTCTGGCGACGCTCTTCCATCGCCTTGATGATCGGCGGCCAGACAAACTTCATCGTGAACCAGACGAAGATGCCGAACACGATCATCTGGCCAACGATGGACGGGATACTTGCCTGCATGGCCCTAAGCTCCGGCTTGAATCAATCGAGTCTTGGTGCTGATCGGCATTAGCCGACAGCGAGAGGCGCGAGCAACGGGTTTGCGAACAGCATGAGCAGGCCCATGGCCACGCCGATGATCGAGATAGCATCGAGCAGGCCGGCGATGATGAACATCTTGGTCTGCAGCATGTTGGCCATTTCCGGCTGACGCGCTGCGCCTTCCAGGAACTTGCCGCCGAGCAGGCCGAAACCGATGGCGGTGCCGAGAGCGGCGAGGCCGAAGATGAGGCCGAGGGTCAATGCCGTGCTGGCCTGAATCTGAGCGATGAGCTCCATGACTAAACTCCGAGTGTTGCGTGGTGGATAACGTTGTACTGGTACTGAAAAGCGGGTGCCGCGAAAACGGGATGACGCCTAGTGATGCTCGTACGCCATTGCGATGTAGACGATGGTCAGCGTCATGAATATGAACGCCTGCAACGTGACAACCAGGATGTGGAAGATCATCCAGCCGAGGCCCGGGACGATCTGCGCCCACCAGGGCAGCAAGGCAATCAGGATGAAGATCAGTTCACCGGCGTACAGATTCCCGAACAGGCGCAGGCCCAGAGACATCGGCTTGGCCAGCAGTTCGACGGTGTTGAGAACCAGATTGGCGGGAACCAGCAGCGGGTTGCTGCCGAACGGGTGGGTGAGGAACTCCTTGGCGAAACCGCCAGCACCCTTGCCCTTGAAGCTGTAGATGATGATCAGACCGAATACCGACAGCGACAGCGCGAAGGTCGCGCTCATGTCAGCCGAAGGAACCGCACGGAAGTATTCGAGCCCGAACACGTGCTTGGCGATCATCGGCGGCAAGTCCACCGGGATCAGGTCCATGCAGTTCCAGAGGAACGTCCAGACAAATATCGTCAGCGCCAGCGGCGCGAGGAACGCGCGATTACCGTGGAAAGCGTCCTTGACAGCGCCATCGACGAAGTCCACCAGGATCTCAACGAAATTCTGCAGCTTGCCGGGCACGCCGCTGCTGGCACGAACCGCCGCCACGCGGAACAGCGTGAGGAAAATCAGGCCGAGAACGGTCGACACGAGCAACGTGTCAATGTGCCAGGCAGCAGCACTGATAAACAGGCCGTCATGAGTGGACGCCCAGTGCTTCAAGTGATGTGTCACATACTCTGCTGGAGAATGACCCACTTCAGCCATCGTTCGTATCCCAAAGAAGCGCGAACCAGTACACCAGCAAGGTCAACGAAAACGTGACGATGACGGGTGCGAATACATCGGCAAAAAACCGAACCGCGACCGCGAACAACACCGCGGCGAGGACTAGTTTCCTCACCTCGGCCCGATAAAAATTCATTACCGCCTGACCCGCGTTCGTCCCCGACGTCGCGAATGTCTTGATGGCCGAGTAGATCGTCAGTACAGCGCCGATTCCCCCACCCACCAATGCCGCCAAGCCTGATCGAGCGTCCGCACATCCCCACCAGAGGGCAGCAGCCATCAACGCGATCAAAATCTGGAGCAGTGCAATGCGCTTCGCCGTCTTCATAAAGTCACTTGGCGATGGTGCGCCGCACCAATCAACGGAATTATAGCTGGACTCACCCTGACCGTTCAAGCCAAACGGTGCAGCTTCGGTTCCGCGCGGCTTTGTCCCCTGACTTTATTTTAACCCAATGCGCCTGGACCAACCCTACCCAAGGTGGACGATGCCCTGATATGAAATGTATCGGAGCTGGCGTTACACCAAGGTGACACCCGGCCCGCCCTGTACCACTATTGCCGCCTTGTTGATCACTGACCTACTCCCAGCGACCCATGCAGATTCCCGCCATCACTTCAAGGTTGCGCCGCCTGATCCGCGGTCGGCCTGCACCCACTCCGGAACCGACGGACAGCTACAGCCCGGAAGAGCAGGCGATCCTCGAGCGGGCGCGGCCATTGACGATGACCAGCCGCGAGCGCCTCGTCGCCTTGATCGACGCCGTCAGCTACGTCGTGCAGCGTCAGCTGCCCGGCGCGTTTGCCGAATGCGGCGTCTGGCGCGGCGGTTCGGTGCTAGCGATGATCCTGCGCCTGCAGCAGCTCGGCATCAGCGATCGTGACATCTATCTGTTCGACACCTTTGAAGGCATGACCGAACCGACCGACAGCGACACCTCGCGCTTCGAAACCTCGGCGCTGTCGACCTGGACCGCCAACCTGGCAGCCGGCGAAAAACCCTGGAAAGCGCTGTTCGACAGCGAACGATTCAATGAAGATGATGTCCGCCGCGCCCTGCTGTCGACCGGCTATCCGGCAGAACGTCTGCATTTCGTCCGCGGCCGCGTCGAAGACACGATTCCGCAGCACGCGCCGGATCAGCTCGCACTATTACGCCTGGACACGGACTGGTACGAGTCGACCCGCCACGAGCTGCTGCACCTGTGGCCGCGACTGCAGACCGGCGGCGTGATGATCATTGATGACTACGGTCACTGGGACGGTTGCCGCAAGGCGGTCGACGAGTATTTCGGAGCACAGGGCTCCGCGGCACCGATTCTGCTGAACCGCATCGACTACACGGGGCGCGTGGCCATCAAGTGCTGATTCCGCTCCACTTCAAACCTGCTGCGCGGACGTAATTCGCACATGCAGGACATGGATCGCCCGGAAACGCCCGCAGAAGGCATGCGCGGCAGCGCCGTGCGCGGCGGCGTCGCGATTGTTGCGGCGAGACTTGGTATCCAGTTCATCCGCCTGGCGTTGACCGCTGTTCTGGCCCGCATCCTCTCGCCCGAGGACTACGGCCTTGTTTCGGTCGTGCTCGCGGTTTCCGGCCTCGGCATGGTGCTGCAGGACCTCGGCCTGTCGGCGTCGACCATACAGCGCGAAAAAATTTCGGCGCAACAGATCAGTGTGCTGTTCTGGCTCAACGCAACGCTGGGCCTGCTGATCGCGGCAACCGGCGTACTTTGCTCACCACTGATCGCGACGTTCTTCGCCCGGCCCGAGATCGAATCAATTTCGATGGCCCTGTTCGCCGGCATGCTTATTCCGAGCCTGTCGGTCCAGCACCGCGCCCTGCTGCAACGGCAGATGCGCTTCACTGAACAATCGGTCATCAGTGTCATCGCGATCGTGCTCGCGGGCGCATCGGCCATCGCCGTAGCCCTTAACGACGGCGGGCCATGGGCGCTGGTCGCGCTAATCATCGTCAACGATCTGATCACGCTGGTGCTGAGCTGGCGCGCCAGCGGCTTCATGCCGGGGCCGTATCGCTGGGATGCCGAGGCCTACAGCATGGTGCGCTTTGGCGGCGGTTTCCTGATGTTCCGCCTGATGGGCTATCTCGCGCAGAACCTGCACGTGGTGCTGATCGGTCGCACGACCGGCATCTCTGCTGCAGGTCTTTTCACCCGCGCCCAATCCACCGCCAATCTGCTGCTCGGTTACACCAATGAGCCAGCGGGCAAGATCGCGATGGCCGCCTTGCCCAAGCACAACAATGCCCCGGAAGCCTTCGCGCGCTTCTACAACCGCTGCCTGGCCGTGATGATGTTCACCGGTGCGCCGATCGCCTGCTTCACTTGGATGTTCGCCGGCGATCTGATTCGCATCCTGATGGGCCCGCAATGGGATACCGCGGCGGCACTGCTGAGCGTGCTCGCCATTGGCATGGCAGTGCAGCCAGCGCTGAACAGCACCGGCTGGATCTATCTCGCCCGCGCCGAGATTCGAAACATGGTGCTGTGGGGACTGATCGGGTGGGGCGTGATGATCGCCGCCGCCTTGGTCGGTCTCCTGTGGGGCATCTACGGCGTAGCGTGGGCCTGGACACTTTCACTGTATGCCTTGCTGATCCCGTGCCTGCTGGCTGCATTTCGCGGCACACAGATCCGCCTCATGGCCAGCATGCTGATTGTGATCAAGCCGCTGGCCGCTGCGGTGATCGCGCTGGCGCTGACCTCGCCGCTGCGCAATGCTCTAGTCGATCTGCCAGCGGTGGTGCGACTGGTTGCATGCGGCACGCTGTTCGGCCTCGGCTATCTCGGGCTGGTGTGGTGGGTGTTTGGGCAAAAGGAACTAATCGTCGATATCTTCCACAGCTTGCGCAACAAGCGTTCCAGCGTCGAAGCTGTGTCATGACCCAGCAAACTTTTCGAACAGCACCTGCATCCCGTGCTCACAATGCCAGTGAAGCCTGGGGTCAGCCGCTGCGCTATATCAATCGCATGCTGCGTGCGGGCATCACCGACGCCATCGTCAAATGCGATCTCGCGCCGGGACAGCGCGTACTAGATTTCGGCTGCGCGGATCGACCCTACATGGGCGTGTTGCCACAAAGCTGTGAATACGTCGGCGCGGACCTGCCGGGGAACGCTCTTGCACAGGTACTGATTGAGGCCAATGGCACCCTACCTGTCGCCGACAACACTTTCGATCTGGTGCTGTCGACGCAGGTGTTGGAACATGCTGCCAATCCTGCGCTGTACCTGAGCGAATGCCTGCGCGTGCTCAAGCCCGGCGGCCGGCTGGTGCTGAGCACCCACGGCATCATGATCTGGCACCCTGACCCGAATGACTTCTGGCGCTGGACTTGCGAAGGCCTGCAGCATGAGATCCAGCGCGTCGGTCTCGAAGTCGAACGCTTCGATGGCATCATGGGACTGGCATCAACTGGACTGCAGTTATTCCAGGACGCCACGCTACGCCGGCTGCACCGTCGTCTGCGTCGCCCATTTGCCGCGCTGATGCAGTTGCTGGTGGGTTTCTTCGATCGTCGCGTTGATCGCGATACCCGCCATCTCAATGCCCTGGTGTTCGTTGCCACGGCGCGCAAACCCCTCTGAACCTTTGACGTTAATCATGAGTGCTGGACATGAGCAATAAGGACTCGCGCTGGATCGGTCGCGCCGCCGATCGCCTCGCCCGCTGGCTGCACCCCTGGGTACCGGATCATCCGGGCCTGCGTCGCCGTCTGCGCCGCCTCCGCTACTGGCTGCCGACGGCAGAATCGACCTCGGACACCAGCAGTTTCATGGCGACTTTTGGCCGTGCCTATCCTGATGCCCAGTTCATCCAGGTCGGCGCCAATGACGGTGCGCTGCACGATCCACTCCGACGCGAACTGGTCCGCCGCAACTGGCGCGGCATCATGATCGAGCCGGTGCCATACGTGTTCGAGCGACTGCAACAGAACTACCGTGCCTATACCCGTATCGCACTTGAAAACGTGGCGATTGCCGCATCCGAAGGCGAACAGCCGTTCTACCACCTCGCCCCGGCCAAGGATCGCGCCGCTGAAGGCCTGCCGATCTGGTACGCGGCCTTGGGTTCATTCCACAAGGACGTGATTCTTTCGCATCGCGATCTCATTCCGAACATCGACGAGCGTCTGGTCACGCGCATGGTGCCGTGCACGACGTTCTCCGCGCTGTGCGCCAAACACGCGATCAAGCATGTCGATCTGATCCAGATCGATACCGAAGGCCACGACTACGAAGTGATCAAACTGATCGACTTTGCCAGCCTCCAGCCACGCGTCGTCTTTTATGAGCACCAGCATCTGAGCCCGGCGGATCGCGGCGCCTGCCGCGAACATCTGGCCGCGCGAGGGTTCGAATGCATCGAACGCCACTACGACACGCTCGCGCTGCGAGTCACCGATACACAACCCCGCGACGCCGAACTGATGAAGCTGTGGGCCACCCTGCGCAACGCCGATCGCCAAACCAACTGAACTCCCGCATGAGCACTGCCCTCGTTGTCACGACCATTCAGGCCCCAAATGAGGTGATGCAGGCGCTGGCGCAGGCCTGCGTCGCCAGCAACAGCGCCTTCTACATCATGGGCGATCGCAAATCGCCGCCGCAGTACGATCTGCCCGGTACGTCGTATTTTTCACTCGAAGACCAGCATGCGCACTTCGGTGCGTTCAGCAAGCAACTGCCGGTCGGCCACTACGTGCGCAAGAACCTCGGCTATCTCGCCGCGCTCGACGGTGGTGCGCAGTGGATCGTCGAAACCGACGACGATAATTTCCCGCTGCCCGGCTTCATGACGACGCCAGCGCCGTTGCGTGCGCGTCGGCTCAAGTCGGCCACGTCCTGGCTCAACGTCTACGATCACTTTGCGCCATCACAGTCAGTGTGGCCGCGCGGCTATCCGCTTGAGGCCCTGCTCCCGGGTCAGGCCCCTGCGATCAGCACCCATTGGGTCGATGAATCACCCTTGCTGGTTCAAGGCCTCGCTGACGAGAACCCGGACGTTGACGCGGTCTATCGACTGACGCGAACCTTGCCGGTGTCCTTCGATCGCAGCGCGCCGCCAGCAACGCTGGAAATCGGCTCATGGTGCCCGTTCAACAGCCAGAACACCTGGTGGCACCGCTCGATCTTCGCCCTGATGTACCTGCCGTCCCACTGCAGTTTCCGCATGACGGATATCTGGCGCAGCTTCGTCGCACAGCGCTGCCTGTGGGCAATGGGGCATCGCGTGCTGTTCATCGCACCGACGGTCCGCCAGGAGCGCAACGAACACAACCTGTTGCGTGACTTTGCCGACGAAGTTTCAGGCTATCTGAAGAACGAACAGATCCGTTGCACGCTCGATGCCTGCACGCTGACTGGCGTGCCCGAGGATGACTTGCTGATCTGCTACGAGGCCCTGACTGCAGCCACCATCTTCCCGGCCGATGAGTTGCCGCTGGTTCGCGCGTGGATTGATGAGCTGAAAGCGCGCCGTAGCTGATGGTCATGGCGGGCACGCGATGAGCCCGCCAACCCTTACTGACCCTGCGTGCGCTCGAACAGGAACATGTGATCCTGCACGCCCACCAGTTCGCACACATTGTCGTCGAGGAAGATCGGCTCGCAGGCGATCTGGCGAAACCCGGCATCACGGATCACGTCGGAGAAATCGCGGCGCGAGCCGTCGGCTTCGCGACTGAGAAACTCGGTCGGATCGTTGGGAACAATCATCAGGTAGCGGTTCTGCATCTTCTGCAGCAACGCAAACCAGCCCTTGATCGCGTCGTAACGCATCTCGGAAAAACTGTGAATGTTGAGTACGAGATCGAGCTTGAGCTGCGGCAGCGCCTGTTCGACGGCGGTCAACGGGATCACGCGCGTCTTGTTCTCGCAACCGCGATAGCGCAGATAGTAGTCGCAGAGAAAGGTCGACTCGGCGACCGCATCGGTGCAGTGGTACAAGCCGAGCCCAGCAACGCTTTGCGACATGCGGTACGCAAGGCGACCGTAGCCGGCGCCGATATCCAGCACATTGAAGTCCTGCCGCGAAAAAATCTGCAGATGCCGATCAAGGAAGTACAGCTCGTTGACCGAGTCCAGCAGGTCGCGGCTGATGAGGGGAAACCCGGTGTAGTCGAAAGTCCAGCAACCGAACTGGCCATCTTCGCCCAGGGAGTCGAGCAGCTTGCGCGTATCCAGCTGCCGGACGTACTGGCTGTAGAGGTAGTACTTGAGGCGCGCGTGATTGCGTACATTGCGCAGCTGCCAGACGTAGACGTTGTCGCCGCGGAAATAGGCCATCTCCAGCTGGCTGTGCACGCCGTCCGGACTCCACAGCGAGTGAACGCCCATCGGCAGATTGGCGGCGTCGTAGGACTCCCGCAATGCCTTGAGCGTGGGGTTGTCCCGGCGCAGTTCCACAGACGCGCCGGCAGGCAGGTCCACGGCGCTGGCATAGCTCGCTGCACTTGAGGACCCGGCTGCGTCTTCCTGCCGTATTCGCGTCAGACGGTAACCGCTGCGCGCCAGTTGGCGCCGCACGACATCCTTGGCTAGTTTGATCAGCCCCATTTGAATCCATACCTCAGCTTGGTCGATGTGCTGCCATTGCCTCGGCGCACGTGGTACTCGATCGCGGCCTCGCAGCGATGCGTTGAGCCTGCCAAACTAGTATGAAGTGATTGCCCCGGCGCCGCATCATGCGACGCCTCCTCTGAGCCTAACCCTGGTGCCCATGGACTCACGTCCCTGCATTGATAT
>JALYJV010000451.1 GCA_030775105.1 Pseudomonadota bacterium
ATAGTAGTCCGAGAGAGAACCGGCGCCGCCGGACAGCCGGTGATTCTTCGTAAACAGGGCGATGCGCTGCAAATCATACACGCCGGCCTCGGCCTTGGCGAGGGCGGCGGCGCTGATATCGGTGGCGTAAAACATCGTCCGGCTTTCGAGCCCTTCCTCGCGAAACAGGATGGCCAGTGAATATAGTTCTTCGCCCGTGCTGCAACCGGCGACCCAGACTTTCAGCGAAGGATAAGTCTTGAGATGCGGGACCACGTGGCGGCGAAGCGCGTGAAAGTAGTCGGGGTCGCGAAACATGTCGCTCACGTGCACGGTCAGGTAGCCGAGGATCTGAGGAAACATCGAGGGATCATGCAGCACTTGTTCCTGCAGTGCGGACAGGGTTCGACAGCCGATCCGCTCGCATGCCTGAGTGAGGCGACGTTTGATCGAGGCCCTGGAATATCCGCGGAAGTCGTACTGATATTTGCGGTAAATCGCTTCAAGAAACAGCTGCATTTCGATGTCTTCGGTTTTCGCGGCTGTCTCCGGCTTCATCGCGGCATCCATACGCGCACCAGCGAGAGCAATTGTTCGACGTTGAGCGGCTTGGCCATATAGTCGTTCGCGCCTGCGGCCAGGGCTTGTTCCTGGTCCTGTTTCATCGCCTTGGCGGTCAGCGCGATGATAGGCAGCTTCCGCCATTCCGCACGCTCGCGGATGGCGCGCATGGCGGTCAGGCCGTCCATCTCCGGCATCATGATATCCATCAGCACGAGATCGATGTGCCGTTCGCCGCTCTGCAACGGCTGCCCCAACAGCGTCAGACATTCGCGGCCGTTGCGCGCGATATCGATCTTCGCGCCGTGGGGTTCCAGCAGGGCGCTCAGGGCAAAAATATTCCGCACATCGTCTTCCACAATGAGAATGCGCCGGCCTTCCAGCACTGCGTTGCGGCTGCGCGCCTGTTCCAGCATCATCTGCTGCTCGCGGGGGAGCGCAGCCACGACCTGATGCAGGAAGAGCGTCACTTCATCCAGCAACCGCTCGGGAGATTTCGCGCCTTTGATGATGATGGAGTGCGAATATTTGCGGAGGCGCTGTTCTTCATCCGGGGACAGGTCGCGGCCCGTATACACAATGACCGGAGGAAACGCGTATGTGTCCTCGCGGCTCAGCGTTTCAAGCAGAGAAAATCCCGAGGCATCCGGCAGGGTGAGATCGAGCACCATGCAGTCGAACGTCCTGTCGGCGAGCTGTTTCAAGCAGGCGGCGGCGCTTTCCGCACCGATCGTTTCGACGTCATTCGATTCCAGCAAGCGGCGCAAGCTGTCCTGCTGCACCGGGTCGTCCTCCACAATGAGGACGCGACGGGGCTTTTGCGTGAGGCGGGCCTCGAAGCGTTGAAAGGTTTCGATGAGTTGTTCGCGCTTGACCGGCTTGAGCAGATAGCCGACTGCTCCCAGGGACAGCGCGGTTTGCGCGTAGTCGTGGCCCGATATCACGTGCACGGGAATATGCCGCGTCCGCGCATCAGCCTTCAAACGGTCGATGACGGAAAGGCCTGAGTGGTCCGGCAATCCGATATCTAGTACGACGGCGCTCGGCACGTATCGCGCGGCGAGCACGATGGCTTCCGCGGCGGTGCTCCCGATGAGGACTTGAAAATTGAGTTCATGCGCCAGGTCAGAAAGAATGCGGGCGAAGGATTCATCATCCTCGATGATCAGCATCACCCGCCGGTTGCCGCTCAGGCTCGCCCGGTCATCGTCCATGTGATTCGGCGCGGAGACCGCAACCATGCTATCCGGCATGGCCGCAACAGCCCTGGCCGGTATCGCCGGAGTTAAGGCCACCGGCCGGGCCGGGCGTTCGGACGCAGGTGAAGATGGTGAGGCCGGGGCATAGGTCGGGGGCAGGAACAGGGTAAATGTGCTGCCGCGACCCGGCACGCTGTCGAGTTGAATCTCGCCCCCCAGCAGACGCATGAACTCCCGCGAGATGGACAGTCCAAGGCCGGTGCCGCCGTAGGTGCGGTTGGTGGTGCCGTCGGCCTGGCAAAAGGGCTCGAAAATAATGTCCTGCTGATCGGGCGGGATGCCGATGCCGGTATCCCGCACCGCGAAGGTCACCCGGCCATCGGGGGCCCGGGACACGTCCAGCGCAACCTCGCCTTGTTCCGTAAATTTGATCGCATTCGAGAGGAGGTTCTTCAGCACCTGTTCGAGGCGCTGCCAATCGGTTTCCAGAAACTCGGGAGCCTGGGGTGACACCCGTATGTCGAGACCGAGCCCTTTGTGCTCCGCAAGGGGCCGAAACATGGCGCGCAGATTCTCGGCCAGCCGCGAGAGAGGCACCTGGCGCGGCGCCAGATCGATGCGGCCCGCCTCCACCTTGGCGAGATCGAGGACGTCATCGATCAGTGCGAGGAGGTCGTTGCCGGCCGATTCGATGGTCGTGACGGATTTCACCTGGTCGGGAGTGAGATTGCCTTTCGAATTCTCGGCGAGCAGCTTCGCCAGGATGAGCGTGGAATTCAACGGGGTTCGCATCTCATGCGACATGTTGGCCAGAAACTCGGATTTATACCGGCTCGTCCGTTCCAGTTGCAGCGCCTGCGCTTCGAGCGCCTGTTTGGCACGGCTCAAATCGTCTTTTTGCGTTTCGAGAATCTGGGCCTGTTCCTCCAGGTGAGAGTTGGTCTGCTCCAATTCGGCCTGCTGCTGCTCGAGGTGTGTGTG
>JALYJV010000452.1 GCA_030775105.1 Pseudomonadota bacterium
CCGATCCACAGCTCGCAGCCACCGCGCGGGTTGTCGACATAGCCCCAGGCACCGTCGCGTTCCACCGCCACGCGCGGGCCGAAGGGATTGGCGGTGCCGACCATCAGGCCATGCGGCGTGGAGGCCAGCGTGCGGATGCCCCAGTTGTACTTGTTGCCGAAGCCGGAGCGCGTGACCGGCTCCCAGTGAATGCCGTCCGCTGTGCGCCACAGTTCGGCGCCGCCGTAGCGCGCGAGCAGATTCTCCTCGCCCCAGCGCCGCACGATCGAGAGCACATCTTCCGGCCACAGGTTCACTGCGAGGTACGGCATCGTGTCGGCCCAGTTCAGCGTGCCGGCGTAGAGCCAGCCGTCGTGAACACACATGCGCCAGATGTAGCCGTTGAACATGCTGTCGAAGCCAGGGCCAAAACCGGACAGCGGGTACTTCAGGCCCTGCTCGGTCGTACGCGACTCACCGACAATCAGGTCCCATGAGCCGTCCTTGCGCAGGCGGATGATTTCCGCCGCTGCGGGGCCGATATTCTCGGCGCGGTGGTAGCCGCCGTTGATGATGCCGTAGGCGACGTACAGATCGCCGTTGAACTCGCACAGCGTGCCGGCGACTTCATTGAGCTTGCCGCGCCCCGCACCTTTGACGACGACGGGCTGCCATTGATACGGCGGCTTACCCTTGGGCGCGCGCCAGACTTCGCCGCCGGTGGCGGCGTTGACAGTGCCGCCATAGAGGTGGCCGTCAAACTCGACCATCTCGAACACGGTGACGTTGTCCGGATTGCCGAAGCCTTCGTCGTTGACCGCAGTCCATTCGCCGCGAGCCGGATCGGCGCTCGCGTAGATCACGGCTTCGGAGCTGATGTCCTGCAGGAAGCCCTTGGCCGAACCCGATGCGGTCGGGCTGATGTGCAGGCGCCCGTCGAAGGGCTGCAGGGTGCGGCAGGCGCGCACCGCAGGACCGAACGGTGGTCGCGGGATCGGCGCGAACACGCGGCCGTCCTCGCTGCGCAGGATGTCCGGCGAGTCCGCGGTATGCGGCGCCCACGCCGATGCGTACAGGCAGGGCTCGCGGTCACCCGGCGCCTGCAGCACGCACATGCTGCGAAAGCTGATGTAGCGCGGCACGTCGCTGCGGCCGTTGCTGCCGAGCACGTGCTCGGCCTGATAGACGCGAATCCACTCCTGCGACTGCGGCTGATAGGCCCAGATCTCGGCGCGGCGATCAACGTCGTACAAATCCTCGGGCGCCTCGATCGGCCAGGGCTTGAGGTTGGGCGGCGGATAGCCGTGACGCAGCGCCGCCATCGTGCCGCGCGAAGTACCGACAAAGATCTGCCCACGAAACCACGCCATGCTGTGCGCATAGTGGTTCCAGCCATCGCCGAATCCGCTTTCGCAGGTCAGGCGGAACTGGGTCTCGTCGAGGCCGGCGGACACCGCTTCGATCACGGAATCCAGGCCCACAGCTCGACGAACAGGAAGCGCGCGATCGCACGCGTGAAGACGATGCCGGTCAGGCTCCAGCCGGCATCGACTTTGGCGTTGCCGGTCATGCCGGTCTTGAGATCGCCACTGTCGTCGATCTGCACCTGCACGCGGATGACTTTGCCGTAGTCGCTCTCCTCGGCCGCCGGCGCGATCGCGCGCACGTGCCCATCAAAGCTCTTCGAGGGAAACGCCCAGGGCTTGAGAGAGGCTTCGGCATCGATCTCGATATCGCCGATCGACGACTCCGGCAGGCGGATGTCGGCGAGCAGTTGCGAGGTGTCCTCGATGATCCCCAGCTGGTCGCCACGCGCAAGATAGATACCGCGTGCAAACTGCAGCTGCGACGAGACCACGCGGCCGGCAATCGGCGCGCTGATCTGGGTGTACTGCAGCTCCTGCTTCGCATAGTCGAGGTCTGCTTCGACGCGGCGCATGTCGGCTTCGAGACTTTCGATGCGTTCGGCCAGCGCCGGACTTTCGACCAGCTCCAGCGCACGCTGGGCTTCGGCCAATTGCTGGCGCGCCACTTCAGCCGCGCCCTTGGTGCGTTCGTATTCGAGCGGCGTAACCGACTTGCCGCGGAACGCCGTCGCGACGCGGCGCGCGTTGCTCTCGGCAACTTCGGCGGCGGCCCGCGCGGTGGCGACACGGCTGCGCGCAACGTCGATCTCCTCGATACGCGCACCCATCTTGACGATTTCCAGCTCCGCCGCGAGTCGTGCTTTCTCGGCTTCGGTCGCCGCCACCTTGGCGCGTTGCGCCGAATCGTCAAGACGCGCAATGACCTGTCCCTGCGTCACTGCATCGCCTTCCTTGACGAGCACTTCGCGCACGTCGCCGGCAACGAGCGCGCGGACATCGGCACGGTCGAGCGGCAGCACGTCGAAATCGCCGCTGGCACTGTAGGGATACGGCAGCACGCAGATCAGCGCGACAACTGCGGCGATGATCTTCTGCCGACGCGTCGGTCGCCAGGGCTTGCTGAGCTCGCCCAGCGAGGAACGATCCACCGCAACACGCGAATACTGCTTGACCATGTAAATCCCCATCACACACAAAAGACCCAGGAAACCGACACCACCAAAGCGCTCGACCAACCAGCTGCCGACGCCCCACAACAATCCGACCAGAATCACGGCCAGGAACAATAGTGCGCCGATGCCGAACAGCACGCGCGCGTTGTATGAAATATGCCTTGGATGTGCCGACCACGCGCGATCGCGCAGACCGCGCAAGGCGCCCATTGCCTGCTCGCGCAGGTCCGGCGTGTCGAGCCAGTGACACAGCAGGAAGTAGCCGTCGTAGCGCACCAGCGGATTGAGACGCAGCGCCAGCGAGAACAGGCCGACGACACTCAGGCCGACACAGAAGCGGGCAATCGATTCATGGGTCTCGCCGAGCAGGAACCAGCCCAGCACTGCGAGGGCAGCAGGAGTCGCGCTGCCAACCAGCCCGCTGGCGACGATGCGCAGACGCACCGGACGCGAAGCGTGCTCCGCAGCGCCGGCAGTATCGACGAACATGCGTGGGAATTTCAGCGTACCGAACACCAGCCCGACGCGCGGATGCGTCGGCGTGTAGCGCTGGATCGCCGCGGCGCGCGCCGACATCGAGAAGAAGTTCACCATCACCGCGCAGATCACCGCGTTGACGATGGCGCGCATGCTGCCGAACAGGCCAGCCATCATCTCCCACCATTCCCAACGGTGCGTATAAACCAGGGCCACCGCCATTACACAGAATGCGGCGAACAGACCGACATGCCAGCGCGAGGTGATCGGCCAGATCAAGCCGCGGCCGATGGCGACGAAGAAATCGGGCTTCAGCGGCACGTCGATCTGATTGGCCTGACCACGCCGACCGGAGATCAAGCCGGTGAGACTGCCGGTGAGTCCTGCACCGCCTCGCGAACCGGCCAGCGTCGACGGTGGCAACGCCATCGCGCCGCGACCGACCAGCGTCGCCGGTTCGCTTGCCCAGCCAAGCAGTTCGCGCTCGCGATCATCGTGTGCCGACACCGGCAGCGGTTCGCGCCGCCCCGGTTGCAGCAGGCGCCACTCGGCAAGATCTGCCGCAAAACCCTCCAGCGTGCTGGAACGGATATCCATCGACACCAAGGTCTGCGCCGCCTCATGGCGCTGCTGCGCCGTGCTGCTGCCATCGAACAGTTGCGCAAGGGTGTAGTCCGCACGCGACATGCGGAGCGGCACGGCACCTCCGTGCGCATGCAGCTCCAACTCGTCGTCGCCGAGCTCATGCACCTGCTCGGGCGCGAATTTCTGGTACGGACTGTTGATCACGTCGCTGAGGTCAGGCGAGTGTCCGGGCGCTGCGCATCATCACAAACTTCCGGCCTGCCTTCAGGGCGACGGTGCCGGATCAACCAGAATGCGATTGATCTGCGCCAAGTCGGCCACCAGCAGGTTTCCGGCAAGCAGCTTGAGCCGCAGCGAGCTGAGCAGGACCTGGTAGCGCGCAAATGCAAAGTCGCGCTCTGCCGCAAAACGACGTTCCACCGCCTCAAGCACATCGGTGCTCGGCAAGGTGCCAGCCTCATAGCCCGAACGCGTCGCCGCCTCGTAGGCAATGGTGGCGTCGAGGCCGCGCTTGAGCGCATTGACGCGGGTCAGTCCGGCCGTCGCGTTGCGATAGGCGATGCGGGTGTCGCGAACAATCTGCGAGATGCCGTCGTCGAGCATGGCTGCGGCGCGCTCATTCATCGCTTCGGCCTGGCGGCGTGTCGCGCTGATCTGGCCGCCGGCATACAGCGGCATGTTGAAGACCACGCCGATCTGCTGCTGCACTTCGTCGCGCTCGCCGGTCGCACCGCCGCCGGCATCGAGGTCATAAGCCAGACCCACCAGATCGAGCTTGGGCCAGGCCAAGCGATCGGCCTTGTGCTGTTCGAGTCCGGCGACGCTGACGCCCAGGCGCTGTGCGAGCACCCCCGGGTTGTCGGACTCCGCACGTTTGATCCAGACGTTCTCGTCAGCCGGTTCCGGCGCGAGCAGGGTGACATTGAGCGGCAGTCGCTTGACCGCGGAGTAGCTGCGCCCGGTGATCGCTTCAAGGCGGGTCTCAGCATTGGCCACGGCATTGCGTGCTTCGACTTCGCGCGCCAGGGCCAGTTCATGCAGAGCCGTCGTGCCCTTGAGATCGGCGTCGGTGACGAGCCCGGATTCGACCCGGATGCGCACCTGCTCCAGCTGCTCGGCCAGGGCCTGCGTCTCGGCGCTGGAAAACGCCACTGCGTCCTGCGCGGCGAGCAAACCGAAGTAGGCCTCTGCGACCTGGATCAACAGCACGTCCTGCTGCGCCTGCAGTACATGCTCGGCCTGGGTGATCTGCAACTGAGCCTGCTTGCGATCTGCGAACAATTCCGGCCGGTATAGCGCCTGCGTCAACTGCGCACCGTAGAACAGGCGATCGAACTGGTCATCATTGTCGTAGTCGACCACGCCGTAGTAGTCGCCGGTGATCGACTCATCAATCCAGTCGTACTGCGCGCGCAGACCGAGCTGCGGCAGCAGCTTGCCCGAGGCCTGCGGCAACAGTTCCTTCGCGGCGCGGTACTGGGCACGCGCGGCGCGATACGCCGGATTGGCCTGCAGCGCGTCATTGCACACCGCGAGCAGGTCGCCCAATGGAGTCACTGCGCCTTCCGTCGCCGGCGCTGCAGCCGGCTCAGCGGCCGATTGAGCGTTCACCCCAACAGCCGCAATCAGCAGGCCGGCGGCCAAGCTCCAGATTTTCCAACTGCGAGTCGACATCGTCTACCTCGGATTCACGGGCTCGCCACACGGTCACTCACGGCGCGGGCATCGAGAGCGGATTATGGAGAAAGCGGCACGGGCTGTCGTGTCGGGGATCACCCTGTTGTGCAGTCTCAGCCCCTACAAACAGGAAGGCCCCGCTGTGCGAGGCCTTCCGTGAGCCTGTGAAGCCGCCGGGAACCCTCCCCGGCGGCGGCCTGCGCCTCAGTGGCGCGGCTTGAACACCGGCTCCTCGCCGGGGGCCAGTTCCTTGGGCTTGAGGATCAGCGACGCGATCGCCGGCAGCAGCAGGATCGCACCGAACATGTTGGCGGTGAACATGAAGACCAGCATCTTGCCCATGTCGCGCTGGAACTGCAGACCTGAGTACAGCCAGGTCGCTACGCCCAGTGCCAGCGTCACGCCGGTGAACACGACCGCCTTGCCGGTCAGCTTGAGGGTCTTGAAATAGGCCTCGCGCAGCTTGAAACCTGCCGCGGTCGCGTCAGCGAAGGTCGCGTACACGTAGATTCCGTAGTCGACACCGACACCCGCCGCCAGCGCCACGACGGGCAGCGTCGCCACCTTCATGCCGATACCCAGCACCGCCATCACCGCATAAGCCATCCAGGACACCAGGGCCAGCGGCAGCATGATGGCGACCAGCGACTGCCATTCGAAGAACGACAGGAACACGCAGACGATGATGCCGGCGTAGACGATCAGCAGGATCGGTTTCTCGAGCCTGTGGACTTCCTCGTTGGTGGCCGCCATCACACCGACCTGCGCGGACGCCAGCGCAAAGTTGACCGGGCAGACCTTGTCCATCGCCGCATGCGCCGCTTCGGCTTCCTTCGCCGCAGTGACGAGCTCCTTGTAGCTGCCATCGGCATCGATCTCGGAATCGGTGATGCCCTTGCGCTTCTTCTTGAGCTTTTCCGCGTACTTCTGCGCCGCCACCGTGCGCACGCCGATCTCGCGGCGCGCATCGGTCTTTGCATCGCAGTAGGCCTTGTCGACGTCCTTGTGGACGGCGAAGAATTCCTCGCCGTTCCTGTCGTTGAAATTCTTGGCTTCGGAGACGATGCGCGACAGCGTCGTTGCCTTGTGATCCTTGGTGAACAGGAACACTGCCATCGCCGAACAGTTCGGATTGAGCAGACCGGAAGACGTCGGAATCGGTGTGATCGCCTGCACCATCGTGTACTGGTTGCGCGGCAGGATCTTGAAGCGCGGATTGGCTTCGTTGAATGCGCCGTTGACCTGCTTGCTGACCCAAGGCAGCGAGATCGTCGATTGCACGCCCTCGGTGTTGTCCATGTGCCAGGCGAAGCGGTCGATCTGCTCCATGACGTCGTACCTGATGCAGGCCTCCGCTTCGGTTTCGGCGATGACCTTGAACACATCGGTACCGATCGCGAAGTTGCTTGTGACTGCCGCCGTATCCTTGTTGTAACGCGAATCCGGCAACAGCTCCGGCACGCCGGCCTGGCTGTCGCCGACCTGCAGCTTCTTGCCTTCCCACAGACTCCAGCCAAGCAGTGCACTGCCGATCAGGATCGCGATGATCGCCGGTGTCGGCCGCACCATGTTCGACAGCAGATGCCACAGCGGATCGAACACGCTGTCACGCTTCTCCTGTTTCTCGGCGAAGGCTACTGGATCGCCGATATCGACCCAGGTCAGCCAGATCGGCATCATGACCTTGTTGGTCATGAAGATCGCGAACATGCCCAGCGAGGCGTTCAGCGCCATCTCGCGAATGATGTCGATCGGAATCAGGCCAATCAGCGCGAAGCCTACAAAGCCGGTCATGATCGCCATCGTTCCGTACACAGCGAGGCGACGCCAGGTGTACAGCGAAGCATCGAAACTGTTGCGCTTGAACAGCGTCATCTCGCCGACCCAGGCGTTGACATACTGCACGCCATGCGACACCGAAATCGCAATGATCAGGAACGGCACCAGGATCGCAAACGGATCGAGGCCCTTGCCGAACAGGCGCAGCAGGCCGAACTCCCAGATCACGGCCGTGATGGCGCAGACCAACGGCAGGATCGCGAGTTTCATCGATCCTGTGTAAGCCCACAGCAGCAACCAGGTCATGAACAGCGTGATGATCAGAAACATCACGACCATCATCGTCGCATCGATGACATCGCCGACGACCTTGGCGAAGCCGAGAATGTGGACGTTGATATCCGCGTTGTACTGCGGATTGGGCGCGGTTTCGACCGTCACCAGGCTGCCCTTGACCGGCACCAGCTCGGTGCCGCCGCTCTCATCCGCGAGGGCGCGCTGCGCGTAGAGCGTCTTGAAGCGCAGCTTCCAGCCCGGCGCAACGAAACCCTCGTCAACGACTTCACCAGCCTTCAGCTGAAAGCGACCGTCCGGTGAGGTGTAGTCTTCCTTGAGCTTGTAGACGTACTTGATCTCGCTCGTGAAGCGGCCACGCACGCGGTCTTCGAGCAGCTCGGCAACACGTGCGTAATCGAGCTTCTCGCCGGTGATCGGATCGATCTCCATCAGCTCCGAGAAGATCATCGAACCGGTCTGGTTCTTCGTCGTGTAGCGCCCGACATGCCCACCCTTGTTGACGTTGGATCGGACCAGATCGAACATTTCCTGGGTCGGTGTGAACTCCGCAGGAATCACGTTGCCACCCGAGAAGCCGCCTTCGACGACCTCCAGATAGCGAACGTCAGGCGTGAACAGCGACGACACGCGCGAACGATCGACGCCCGGCAGGAAAAACACCTCGTCGGTGGCGGTCTTGAGCGTCTTGAGGAAGGCCTCGTTGTAGAGGTCGCCCTTGTCGTCCTTCTGGATCAGCGCGACCAGTACCGAGTTGGCGCCGCCGAACTCGGCCTGGTACTGCTTGAGCACCTTCATGTACGGATGGTCAAGCGGGATCGACTTGTCGAAGCCGGCGTCGCTGCGGATCTGCAACATCTGCCAGAACAGCACTGCGGTAACCACCAGCAGGATGCCCATCGTCAGGCCACGGCGCGCGTAGATCAGCGGCTCGAACAGGCGCAGGATCTTCTGGGTTTTCGTCAGTTGTTCGTTTTCGCTCATGTTCTTTCCTCGCTTATCGGCTCGCAGCTCAGAGCTTCATCGAAACGCTGACCACGCCGTTCTCACCGACAACCAGCAGTCTGTCGCCGAACGGCACGACGGCACTCAAGGTACCGGTACGTTCTTTTTTCTGGGTACGGCCGCTGGCGTCGGTCTCTTCGACCGTCACTGGAATCCGGCTGACGCTGCCATCGGCACCGATATGCCGCACCGAGCCGGCGAGTCCCGCCAGCACCTGACTGCCGTCACTCAGCAGCGTGCCTCCAAACAGCGTCGCGACAGAACCGAGATCGATCGCGGTCCAGCCACCGCGGGCATCGTCGCTGACGTAGACGTTGCCGCGCAGGCCGAAGATCATCACGCCCGTGTCGCCGCGCGGCAGCGCGCCGAAGTACGAGCCTTCGTACGGAGATTCGACCGCGCTCCAGCTTGCGCCGCCATCGGCGGACACCGCGAGCTCGCCCTGCTCGCCAGCGATGAACAGATCACCATTGTTGAGGCGCGAGATGGCGTTGAAATGCAGTTCTTCCTCGCGGATCGGCGTATCCACTTCGTTCCAGTTGGCGCCGCCGTCATCGGTGCGGTACAGCAAGCCGTAAGCACCGACTGCGAGTGCGGTATTGGCGTCGATCGCGAGCACGTCGAGCAGGGGTTTTTCGAGTTCCGGCTCGAAGTTCTGCAGAGTCCAGGTCTTGCCACCATCCGAGGTGTGCAGAATGACCGCGTCGTGGCCGACGGCCCAGCCATTGTTGGCATCGGCAAATGCGGTGGCCGTCAGCGTCGAGCGCGTCGGTGTCTGCACCTGTGCCCATTCACTGCCATTGTTGGACACCAGCACTGCGCCGCGATCACCGACCGCAATCAGATGCGCACCGGTGTTGACGATGTCCAGCAGCAGCTTCGACGGCGTCAGACGCATGATCTCGGAAGGCAGTGATACGGGCGTCGGCGCCTCGGCACCCGCTTCATCCTGGGCCCAGGCTGTGATCAGGCCCAGCACCGAGCCCGTAGCAATGCAGCCCGCCCACAGTGCTTTCTGAATATTCATCTGAGTTCCTCTTCAATCAATTCAGTACAGAGTCGGTACGCCCGCCACCGCAGCGCCACTGACTGTTGGACTTCGGGTTGAACCCGGTGGCAGTCGTCGCACTCCTGCTGCGCTGCACCTTTCTCAAATTACTTGGCCAGTTTGGCGGCCATGCTCGAGACTTCGCCCGGCTCGAAAAAATCTTCCTCGAACAGCACCGTTGCCGCTTCGGCATCTTCGTTGTCGAGTGCCTGCGCCAGATAGCGATTGTCGTGAAGATCGTACACGGTTTCAGCCACCGGCAGCTCATACGGTTTGTCGTAGGCGATGAGCGTATGGGTTTCCTGTACACGCCAGAGCTCTCTGCGCGAGTCGTAGACGTCCACCACGCGAATCTGCCAGCTGTCCTCATCGACATAGAATCGCCGGCGCTTGTAGATATGCGCTGCACTCGCGCGCAGCTGCGCATCGACCACCCAGACCCGGCGCAACTCGTAACGGGTCAGTTCCTGGTTCAGGTGATGCTTGCCGAGAACCTGGCTGTAGCTCAGCGCGTCGCTGTGCAGACGGTAGCTGTTGGCCGGCACCAGCAGTTCCTGCTTGCCGACCAGCTTCCAGTCGTAGCGGTCCATCGCGCCGTTGAAAGTGTCGATCTGGTCGTTCGTGCGCAGGCCGTCGGCACCCGTGCCAAGCGTGTCGTAGCCGATGTTGGTCACACGGCGCAGACGCTTCTGCCCCGGGCTGTGCTGCCAGGCGCGGCGCGGTTCCTTGACCTGATCCAGCGTCTCCTCGATCAGCAGCACCGAACCCGCCAATCGCGGCGGCTCGGTGATCAACTGCAGCAGCGTGTACTGAACCTGGTCAAGCGTCTCTGCGACAACGAACGGCTCGTTGTAGCGATAACGCACATCCTCCCGCACCTTGACCGCGCTGTAGTCGCCGGCGGTGGTCACCGCAAACTGGTTCTTCCAGCGTCGCACCGATACATCGCGATAGCGTGTCTTGTGGTTCCAGATCACTTCATGGCCGTTCGCCGGCAGCGGGAACGGAATACCGGTCCTGGCGCCGAACAGCGCCTCGCCGTTGTTGCGCAGCTCTGCGCTCAGCGCATTGTCGCGAGTTGCCGCGTAGACGAAATCCGGATTCGCAAAACTGCGGCGGGTGTCGTAGACCGGCATGCTGTAGGTATCGGCATGCTTGCGCAGCAGGGCGATCTGCCCCGGCGTCAACCACTTCTCGAACTGCAGCAGGTTCTGCGCCGTCACCGTATAGCGCGGCCGGTCTTCCGGATACGGATCGCAATAGCGCATGCCCTCGCCCTGAAAGCATTCGGGCACCGCGCTCTGGCCACCGGTCCATTCCGGAATCGTGCCAGCAGCATTGCCGGCACGCTCGGCGCCCATCGGCGTCAGTACATCGTCGAGTTGTGCGGCCTGTTCTTCGCTGACTCGCGCGGATGCCGGTGCCGAGAGCAGCATCAGAACGGGCATGGCCGCAGTCATCGCGACTGCGGCCATGGTCCAGATCGGTGCTGCGCGATTGCCGCTGATGTCTTCTCTACGCTGACCCATTCGGTTCCGGATACATTTGGTTTTCGGCACGAGCCTTGCGGCACGGACCTGAGGATTAGAACTGGTAGCCCAGCCACAGCAGCAGGTTGTCGCGGTCATGTGTCGAGTCGCGCTTGTGGTCACCAGTGAACCAGGTGTAGCGCAGCTCGCCGGTGTAGTTGGTCAGGAAGTCCCAACGCACGCCACCCAGAATCTGCTTGCGCCCTTCGACGAAGTTCTGACCCAGGCCAGGGGCAATGCCCTTCACGTCATGAAACAGCGCGGCAAGGATTTCCAGGTTCACGCCGAGGAAGGCATCGTTGTACTTGGTCAACGTGACAAACCGGTAACCGTAGGAAACGTCGGTGCCGAATCCGTCGAGATCCGCATGTGCGATCGGGTTCTGGCGCAGGTTCGGATCGCTGCCATTGGTGGTCGGATCGTTCGGATCGGTGCGCACGTCAATCGGGTTGATGCCAGGGCTGCCATCCGCACCGGCCGAGATGTGGGTGTTGACGCCTGCACCCTGGAACTGCAGCTCGTCGATCGCCGGCATGTCGACCACATGGGTCATGCCCATTTCGAGCAGCAGGGTCATCTGGTCGGCACCGATCGGATTGTCACCGGCACCGAGAATCTTGATGAACGTCGTGCCGAGTTGACCGACCTTCATGCGCTCGTAGCCACGGATGTAGTCGCCCGGACCGTACTCGACGCCGCGATAGCCGGACACGAAGTCCGGAGCCGCGGTACGGCGACCCGGCAGCGTGGCAATGGGTTCCAGGCTGAAATCGTTCGCCGGGAACGCCGGCTGCAGGCCGGCGAATACCAGATCCGTCGTGTGCACCTGAACCGGCATGTTGTCGCGGAACGCGTACTCACCCGACCAGGCGATATCGCCGAGCGTGGTGTTGAACGAGATGCCGTAGACGCGGATGTCTTCCGGATACTCGAGGAAGTAGCGGATCGAACCGACCGGCAGACCGTCGGCCGCGCCTTCCGGCCGCGCGCTGACGGTAGCGCCGGGAATACCCGCCGCTGCGAGCAGGTTACCGACCGGCACACCGCAGCCCGCAGGATTCAGCAGTGCAAGCAGGTTCAGCGCAGTCTGCGTCGGCAGTGCGCCGAGTATCTGGCCCAGCGCCCCACCAACCACCGGCAGCTCGCCGACGATGGATTCGTCCGGCAGGCAGCTGGAGTCCGCCGCGAGGATGCCGACCGTCGGCAGGCGCGAGTGATAGTTGGCGAAGTAGAGACCGATCTCGGTGCCGTTGTTGATGTCCTCGAAGTAGGACTTGAGCGACAAGCCGTACTGGCCGCCATTGTCCGGCTTCAGGCCTTTTTCATACTCGAAATCGCGCATCATCGTGCGATCAGAACGCGACCCGAGCACCGAGGCCGGATCGTCCGGATTGCGCCAGGGTTCGTACAGCTCCAGCGGATCCTGCGGTGCGCGACCAAAGGACAGCATCGTGTAGGTCGAACCTTCACCGACGATATCGGCGCTCGAGAAGAAGCTGCCGGCCGGGTCGAGGACGAACGGCTCCCAGTCGTACTGGTAGAAGGCTTCGACGTTGAGGCCATCGGCAATCTGGGCATTGACGGTCAGCATGCCGACCGGCAGGAACAGCTCCTTGATGTCGAATCCGGGAATGCGCAGCAGTGCCTGGTTCAACGGATTGACCGTGTTGAGGCTGTTGAGCGCAATGAACCCGCTTTCACCCCAGTTCAATACCTGGTTGCCTAGCTTGACGCTGATCAGCCGCTCGTCGAGCTCGAAGGTCTTGCTGATGAAATAGTCGAGGAACTGCGCATTGGTTCCGTTGATGTCGATCGAACCGTCGGGATACGCGGTGCGATATGGCTCCAGCGTGGTATCCGCATGGGTCTCCTCGAAGTCCTCGTAGTTGGAATCGAAGAAGTAGATGCCGCGGGCGAAGACATTGAAGCCGGCGATATCGAAATTGAGATCGGTGGTCAGCTTCGCTGTCGCGTGGACGATGTCGTGCGTGTCGAAGTTGAGATTGCCGTTGTCGCCGTTGGGCTGATATCCGCCGGGCTGGGCGACGAAGTAATTGTTGCGGCTGCCGAACTCCGGATCCTCGACTGTGCCGGAACAGGTATCGCCGAAGAAGAAGTTTTCCTCTCTCGGACCGGGACCCTCGTTGCCGATCGGGCTGTCCGGCTCATCACCGACACGGCCCACGCACAGCTGCGGATTGAGATTCGACTTGCCGATCAGGCTGGGATCGCGATCCTGCATACGCCACGACGCGCCGATCGTGACCAGATTCTCGAGGCGCACCTCGGTACCGCCCAGGTCAAAACTCAAGGCGCCAGCGGCACCGCTGTACGCCAGCGTGATTGCCGCAAGCGAACCCATCATTCGCCCCGACATCTGCGACCGAACTTTCTGCATCATTTCCCTGCTCCCCCGAGTCATTCAGTAGCGCATACGGGCATGGGCAGGAAAGCAGAGCCCGGCGCGGTCAACGCTGGCCTGGTTCTCCTCCGTCATGCACGGAAACCTGTATGCGGTTTCTTCAAATAGGAATCGCGGCGTTCCAGCGTCAACGCCAACACCTGATCGACTTTTAACAGACGCCTAGCAGTGGCGCAACCAATGTGCGCGAACCCTGCGCACATCCGGGTATTTCTACTATCGCACCGACATCGCAGCGTCGATCCAGATCAGGCTGGCCATGCGCCCGCAGCGAGGCGTGCGACGGTATGAAAACCAGGCGTCGGGCTCGGAATATGTGCAGCGATTGCCCCCATAAACTGCGGTAATTCCGGCACGGCGCAGACGTGCGCGCGCCAACGCATAGAGGTCGGCAACCCAGCGGTCATCGCGCCCGCGCTCAAAGTAGGCCTCCAGCGTCGCATCCTGACCGACGAAGCTGCTGCGCACTTCCGGTCCGACCTCGAACGCCGCCGGCCCGATGGCCGCGCCGAGCCAAGCCTGCAGCTGCGCCGGGGGCGTCGCCATTGCGGCGATCGTCGATTCGAGCACGCCGTTTGCCAACCCGCGCCAGCCTGCGTGTGCCGCCGCGACCACACTGCCATCGACGGCGCTGAACAGCACCGGCAGGCAATCCGCAGTCAGCACCGCGCAGGCCAGCCCGGAGCGCGTTGTCCACGCGGCATCGGCTTCCGGCTCCGGATCGGCAGCGGGCAGGCTCACCGCACGCACACCGTGGACCTGTCTGAGCCACTGCGGTTCATCGACCAGCTGCAGGGCCGCGCGCAGGTGCTCGCGATTTGCAGCGACGGCTTCAGGGTTGTCGCTGACATGCGTCGCCAGGTTCAGCGTGTCGAACGGCGCGGTGCTGACCCCGCCGTTGCGCAGGGTTTGCCCGGCACGAACCCCTGGGGGTGCAGGCCAATCAGCCTCCAGCCAGCTGCCGCAGTGAACCGTCTCAGACCTTGTAGGCCGCATGGCGTCGCAGCAGTGCGTAGAGCGCCTGCATGTCCTCGGGGGGCTCCGCGCTCCAACTCTGGCGCTTGCCCTTGCCCGGGTGCGTCAGCTCCAGTGCCCGTGCATGCAGCGCCTGACGCGAGAAGCCGCGCAGGGCGTCGCGCAGTTCCGGGTCGAGGCCGCTGCCGCGCAGTGAGCCGCCGTAGACCGGATCGCCGACGATGGGATAACGGATGTGCGCGAGATGCACGCGGATCTGGTGCGTACGCCCGGTTTCCAGCTGCACGCGCAGGCGCGTGAACTGACTGTAGCGTTCTTCGATGCGGTAATGAGTGACGGCATCGCGGCCCCCGTGATCGGTCACCGCCATGCGCAGGCGGTCGCGCGGATGACGACCAATCGGCGCGTCAATCATGCCGCCGGCGATCAGTTCGCCCTGCACCAGGGTGTCGTACTCGCGGCGGATCTCGCGCGCCTGCAGCTCGGCCACCAGCTTGGTATGAGCCTTGAGATTGAGGGCGACGACCATCAGCCCCGAGGTCTGCTTGTCGAGACGGTGGACGATGCCAGCCCGTGGCACCGAGGCCGCCTGCGGGTAGTGATAGAGGATCGCGTTCTGTAGCGTTCCGTCCGACTGCCCGGCACCCGGGTGCACGGTCAGGCCCGCGGCCTTGTTCAGCACGACAATGTCCTTGTCGGCGTGCAGCACCGTGATCGGAATGTCCTGCGGGCCGACCCGGTAGTCTTCCTCGGCCTCGGCGTCCAGCAGCAGCCGGGCGCCGGCCTTGACCGGCTCACGCTGGCGGGTCACCACCTCGCCGTCGACGCGCAGGCGGCCGGCATCGATCCAGGCCTGCAGGCGTGAACGCGAATAGTCGGGGAACAGCTTGGCGCAGGCCACGTCCAGGCGCATGCCGTCCATTTCCTCGGGAACTTCGGCCCGCTGCTGCAGGTCGTTGTCGTCGTCCGGGTGACTGTCAGTCATCGGCTATACTCGTGTCGCGACTGCAGTCTAAGCAAAACCATTTTCCACACCCAAATTTCCCGATGAATTTCCGCATTGTCGCCGTTGCGGCACTCGCAGCCTTGATCGCTGCGTGCAGTTCCAATCCCGATCGCCTGTCGCCGGAGAATCCATTCAAGCCGGATCAGTACACAACGCGCGAACAACGCCTTCAAGCGAGTGAATTGTACCGACTTGCCCGCGAGTCGCTTGAATCCAGCGACTTTGCGACGGCAGTCCAGCGCTACGGTCAGCTGATCCTGCGCTACCCGTTCACCGACTACGCGGTGCAGGGCCAGGTCGAGCGCATCTATGCGCTGTACCGCAATTTCCAGCCGGACGAGGCGCTGTCTCAGGCGGATCGCTTCATGCGCGACTATCCACGCAGCGAGAACACCGCTTACGTCCAGTACATCAAGGGTCTGGTCAATTTCGGCCGGGATGCCGGCATCTCCGAATCGCTGGGCTTCGACACCTCGCGCCGTGATCCGTCCAACCTGCGCCGCTCGTTCGACGACTTCAGCCTGCTCATCCAGCGCTTTCCGCAGAGCCCGTATGTGGCCGACGCGCGCAATCGCATGATCTACCTGCGCAACCGGCTTGCCCAGCACGAACTGACCGTCGTCGAGTATTACTTCCGCCGCGGCGCGTTTGTCGCTGCGTCCAAGCGCGCCGAGCAGGTCGTTGCGCAGTATCCCGGTTCGCCGGCGACGATACAGGCCTTGGCGATGCTCGAGCAGAGCTACACCGCACTGGACCTGATCCCGCAAGCCACCGACGCCCGCAAGCTGCGTGAGGCCTATCTGGCTTCGGCGGTCACCGAAAAGCTGAACGAGGCCGCTGGCATCGACCGGAACGGCGTTCCGCCTCCGCCCGCCGCAAAGGGCTAGACGCCAGAGCACAGAGAAAGGCCGGCATCGCCGGCCTTTCTCTGTGGGCCATTCAGATATCGCTCAGATATCGCCGTACTGTGCGGTCAGCGGATACCGGCGTTCGCGGCCGAACGCGCAGCGCGTGATCTTTGGCCCCGGCGGTGCTTGGCGGCGCTTGTACTCGGAACGCCGCACCAGTGCGGCGACGCGCTTGACCACCGCCTCATCGAAGCCCAGCGCGACGATTTCCGGAATCGACAGCTGATCCTCGACATAGGCTTCAAGCAAGGGATCAAGGACTTCATACGGCGGCAGCGAGTCTGAATCCTTCTGGTCCTCACGCAACTCCGCGCTCGGCGGTCGCTCGATCACACGCAGTGGAATCACCGGCTTGTCCGCTGGCGCGAGCGTGTTGCGATAGCGCGCCAGGCGATAGGCGAGGGTTTTGTAGACATCCTTGAGCGGCGCAAAACCGCCACACATGTCGCCGTACAGCGTCGCATAACCGACTGCCATTTCGCTCTTGTTGCCGGTGGTCAGTACCACCTGACCGAACTTGTTCGACAGTGCCATCAGCAGCACGCCGCGGCTGCGCGACTGGATGTTCTCTTCGGTCAGATCCACCGTTCTGCCAGCAAAGGTCTCGGCCAGCGTGCCGGTCACTGTGGTGAATATCGACTCGATCGGCAGCATCGAATAGCGGATTCCCATGGCTTCGGCCTGGATGCGCGCATCGTCGTTCGACATCTGCGCGGTGTAGCGCGATGGCATCGACACGCCCCAGACACGCTCAGCCCCCAGGGCGTCGGCAGCCAACGCAGCGACAATCGCCGAATCGATGCCGCCGGACATGCCGACGAGCGCGCCGGGAAAGCCATTGCGATTGACGTAGTCGCGCACCGCCTGCACGAGGCCGCGCCAGACCACCGCTTCCTCGGACATGTCTGCGCGCAGCGTGCCGCTGAGACGACCATCGGCATAGCTCAGCGGGTAGATGCCTTCCTCGAACAGCGGCGCCGAAAAGGCCAGACTGCCGTCGCTGTTGACCGCGATCGAATCACCGTCGAACACAACGTCATCCTGGCCACCGACACAGTTCACGTAGACGATCGGTAACGCCGTCTCCGCGACGCGCAGATCGAGCACACGTCGACGCGCTGTGGATTTCTCGATATCGAATGGCGACGCGTTGATGTTGATCAGCAGCTCTGCGCCCTGCGCACGCGCCGCAGCCGCCGGCGCGCTGCCCCAGACGTCCTCGCAGATGCACAGGCCCAGGCGCCGGCCCTCATGCTCGAACACCAGCGTGCCGTCGCCTGGCGTGAAATGGCGGCGTTCGTCGAATACGCCATAGTTCGGCAGCAGCTGCTTCCGCGTACGCGCGATGATCCGGCCGTCGCGGATCACATAAGCAGCGTTGTAGATCGAGCGTTGCGGACTACGACTGGTGCTCTCTCTGGAGAATTCAGGCAGGCCAAAGATCACCGTGATGCCGCTGATCTCGCGCAACAGGCGCTGCACACCCTCATCAATGACGCGCGGCATCGCCGAGCGCAGCAGCAGATCGTCCGGCGGATAACCGATCAGCGACAGCTCAGGGCAGGCCAGCAGGCTCGCACCCAGCGCGTCACGCGCATGTTTCGCGGCATCGATGATCTTGTCGACGTTGCCTTCCACATCGCCGACCCAGAGATTGATCTGGGCCAGCGCCATCCTTAGCGGTTGTGCCATTGCGTCTCTGCACCAAAAGAAAAGCGGGCGTGACTGAGAACAGTCTACGCCCGCCTTGTTTGTTGCTACGAGTTTTTAATCGTTACTTCAGCAGCGACAGCATCGCCGCGCCGAGATCGGCCGGCGAACGCACCGTCTTGACACCAGCGGCCTCAAGCGCGGCGAACTTCTCGTCGGCCGTACCCTTGCCGCCCGAGATGATCGCGCCGGCATGACCCATGCGCTTGCCTGGAGGAGCGGTCACGCCGGCGATGTAGGCAACGACCGGCTTCTTGACGTTGGCCTTGATGTACTCGGCCGCTTCTTCTTCGCTGGCGCCACCGATTTCACCGACCATGATGATGCCGGCGGTATTCGGATCTTTCTCGAACTGCTCGATGACTTCGATGAAACCCCAACCGCGCACCGGATCGCCACCGATGCCGACGCAGGTCGACTGACCGAGGCCGTTCTGCGTGGTCTGGTAGACAGTTTCATACGTCAGCGTGCCCGAGCGCGAGACGATGCCGATCTTGCCCGGCTTGTGGATGTGGCCCGGCATGATGCCGATCTTGCATTCGCCCGGCGTGATGACGCCCGGGCAGTTCGGCCCGATCAGCACCGACTTCGAGTACTGCGTGCGCAGTGCGGCCTTGACCTTGACCATGTCGTTGACCGGAATGCCTTCGGTGATGCAGACAATCACGCGGATGCCGGCATCGGCGGCTTCGAGGATTGCGTCGGCCGCGAACGGCGCCGGCACGTAGATCATCGTTGCATCGGCGCCGGTCTTGGCGACGGCGTCGTGGCAGGTGTCGAACACAGGCAGGTTCAGGTGCTGGCTGCCGCTGCGGCCCGGCGTAACGCCACCGACGAGACGCGTCCCGTAGGCGATCGCCTGTTCGGAGTGGAAGGTACCCTGCTTGCCGGTGAAGCCCTGGCAGATCACCTTGGTGTCTTTATTGATCAGAATGCTCATCGTGCTATCTCTTATGTGGCGCCTTAGGCGCTCTTGGCCAGGGCAACCACGGTCTTCGCGGCTTCGGTCAGGTCGTCGACCGGCGTGATCTTCAGACCCGAGGTCGCGAGCATCTCGCGACCCTTGTCCATGTTGGTGCCCTGCAGGCGCGCAACGACCGGCACCTTGAGGCCGATCTGCTTGACGGCCTGGATGATGCCTTCGGCAATCAGGTCGCAGCGCACGATGCCGCCGAAGATGTTGATGAAGATCGCCTTGCACTCCGGCGACTTGGTGATGAGCTTGAAGGCCTCTGTGACCTTCTCCGCGGTAGTGCCGCCGCCGACGTCGAGGAAGTTGGCCGGACGGCCGCCGTGCAGCTTGACGATGTCCATCGTTGCCATCGCCAGACCTGCGCCGTTGACCATGCAGCCGATGTCGCCATCGAGCGTCACGTAATTGAGATCGTACTTGGAGGCATCGCGCTCGCGCTCGTCTTCCTGAGAGAAGTCGCGCATCTCGGCGATTGCCTTCTGGCGGTACATCGCGTTGGAATCGAAGTTGAGCTTGGCGTCGAGCGCCATGACGTCGCCGTCCTTCGTGACGATCAGCGGGTTGATCTCGACCATCGCGGCGTCGAGGTCGACGAACATGCGGTAGAGGTTCATCAGGATCTTGGTGAACTGATCAACCTGGGTCTTGTTCAGTTCCATGAAGAAGCCGAGCTGACGCGCCTGATAGGGCTGCAGGCCAGCGGCCGGATTCACGTAGACATGCTTGAGCTTTTCCGGCGTCTGGTGCGCCACTTCCTCGATGTCCATGCCGCCGGCGGCGGAGGCCATGAACACGATGCGCTCGCGCGAACGGTCAACCAGCACCGACACATACAGCTCGCGGGCGATCGCCGATGGCGTTTCGACCCAGACGCTGTTGACCGGCAGGCCTTCCGGGCCGGTCTGGATCGTGACCAGCTGCTGGCCGAGCATTTTCTTGGTCGCTTCTTCAACGGCGTCAAAGCCATCGACGAGCTTCACGCCGCCAGCCTTGCCGCGGCCACCTGCGTGCACCTGTGCCTTGACCACAAATCGCTCACCACCGATCTGCTTTGCCGCCGCACGCGCACCTTCCGGACTGGTCGCCAGCTGTCCCTTGGGGACGACGATGCCGTAGCGCGCAAAAATTTCCTTTGCCTGATATTCGTGCAGATTCATGCTGCTTCTCTGTTGGGGCCGGTTCGTTGCAGGAGCCTGTCCGGCATGGCATTACACACTGCGCAAGACATTGCGCGGTTGCAGATCGACCAAACCGTCATCAAGTCACTGATCACGCCGACGCAATGGCGTATTGATCTGGTCTTGTCATCCGTTTTGGTGATGCTGAGCCTGCGCAGAGCAGGTATGTGACATCAGACAGGCTACATGAACGCGCGGCATTCTCACTTACATCCCGCCACGACGCAAAGATCGACGCATCGCCCGGCGCCGGCGCCGGGCTCAGGTGTCCGATCCAGCCCGGTGATCACGCGAGAATCAGCGGCCCGTTGGTCCTACAATGGACCAAAGGAGACCGCTTTCCATGACCATTGTCAGAATTCTGCTGTTCGCCGCAGCCGTGTGGCTGGTCTGGCGCATCTTCCGCCAGGTGCGAGCCCAGCTCGATCAGCCAGCGCAACCGCGAGACGAACTCCGCGATGAGCACTACGAGCCGATGGCGCGCTGCGCAAAGTGCGGCACGCACATGCCGGCGAAAGTGCTGAATTCAAAGGGAACTTGTGGCCGCTGCGGTGAATGAGGCTGCATCCCCGACGGTTCCGTTGAAAGTGCAGTTACGCGCACCGGCTGCCGAGCGCACCGAGGACTGGCGCATTCTCGCGGTGCTGGGTCCATACCGGTTGTTGCTGGTCACCACCCTGCTGACCTTGCACCGCAGTGGCTTTGCGCCGGAATTCTTCGGCGTCCTCAAGGCCAGCACGTTCTTCTACGGCTGTCTGATCTACGCCCTGCTCGCGCTGGTGTTGCTGGTGCTCGGTGTGTTCCGTCGCCCGCGCGTGCGCATCCAGGCGCACCTGCATCTGTTCGTCGACATGCTGACGATCGGCACGCTGGTCTACGGGGCCGGCGGCATCAGCAGTGGCCTGGGCATGCTGCTCGTACCACCTGTCGTCGGCAGTAGTCTGGTCCTGAGCCCGCGCTTGGCTGCCGTGCATGCGGCAATGGCGACGCTGACGATGTTCGGCGCCGAAGCCATCCACCAGATCAACACGCATACGCTGGACGGCGCCAACTACTCGCAGACCGGCCTGCTCGGCCTGATGTTCTTTGTCTCGAGCCTCGTCGCGAACACGGTCGCCCAGCGTGCGCGCCGCTCGGAAGCAATGGCGCAGCGTGTCGGCAGTGAGTTCGTCAATCTGTCGCGCCTGTCGGAAAACATCATCGAGTCGATGCAGACCGGGGTGCTGGTGGTCGACGCCGGCAATCGCATCCGCGTCGCCAACGCTGCCGGCCGCCGCCTTGTCGGCGATGACCTGCCATCCGGCGCGACGCTTCCGCAGGCAGTACCGGCACTGCATGCAGCGCTGCAGCAGTGGCGCGATGGCCGTGGCGACAGTGCATTGCCGCTGGCGATAGACGCGAGCGGCCGCGAACTGATGGTGCGCTTCACCCGTCTGGGCTGGGGCGCTGAAGCGCAGATCCTGCTGTCGCTCGAGGACGCCAGCCTGCTGCGCGAGCAGGCGCAGCAGATCAAGCTCGCCGCGCTGGGCCGGCTTTCGGCCGGTATTGCGCACGAGATTCGTAATCCGCTGTCGGCCATCACCCAGGCCAGCCAGTTGCTCGCAGAGTCAGCCACGCTCGACCCCGGCAATCACCGTCTGCTCGACATGGTGCAGCGCCATGCCGCGCGCATCGAACGCATTGTGCGCGACGTACTGGATCTGTCGCGGCGTAACTCAGCCGACCAGGTGCGCCTGCGTCTGCGCGAATGGTTGACACGAACCGCGGCCCTCTATCACGAAAGCTATCCGCAGGGAGCCCGCCCGATCGAACTGACCGATGTGCCGGCAGAGCTGTACGTGCAGTTCGATGTCGAGCACCTGCAGCAGGTGCTGTTCAATCTTTGGGACAACAGCTTCAGCCACGGCGCGCCTGCACAGCGCGCAGCGACGGTCATGATGCAGGCTACGGTCAGCGATGATGATGAGGCCGTGGTACTCGACGTGTTAGACGACGGCCCCGGCATTCCGCCCGAGCTGCATGAGCGGATTTTCGAGCCGTTCTTCACGTCGACCTCCACCGGTACCGGCCTCGGCCTTTATCTGTGTCGCGAGCTGTGCGAATACAATCAGGCCCGCATCAACCATGTGCCTAGCCGGCATGGCGCGATGTTCCGTATCCGATTCCGGGGCCGCAGCGGCCATCGCCGCGTCGCCCCCAACGCAGCCACTATCGAATGAGCACGCCCTGTGTACTGATCGTTGACGACGAGCCTGATATCCGCGAGCTGGTGGAGATCACACTGTCGCGGATGGGTTTGCGTACCGACGCCGCAGCGACGCTGGCCGAAGCGCGTGTGCTGCTGCAGAACCAGCAGTTCGACGTCTGCATCACCGACATGCGCCTGCCGGATGGCAACGGCATCACCCTGGTCGCCGACATCCAGCGGCTCGCGCCGCAGACACCGGTCGCGGTGATCACCGCCTACGGCAACGCCGAAGCAGCGGTTGAAAGTCTCAAGGCCGGTGCGTTTGATTTCGTTTCCAAACCGGTAGACGTTGCTGCGCTGCGCAAGCTCGTCGATACCGCACTCAAGTTGCGTGGCACGACCACGCCTGTCGAGCCGGCCGGAGGCCTCCTCGGCTCGCATGAAAGCATCCGCCAGCTGCGCTCCTTGATCGCGCGCCTCGCGCGCAGTCAGGCGCCGGTGCACATCTCCGGCGAGTCGGGCACCGGCAAGGAACTGGTCGCACGCCTGATTCACAGCAGCGGCCCGCGCAGTACCGCTCCGTTTGTCGCGGTGAACTGCGGCGCGATTCCCGGCGAGTTGATGGAAAGCGAATTCTTCGGTCATCTGAAAGGCAGCTTCACCGGCGCACACCGCGACAAGTCGGGCCTGTTCCAGGCGGCCGAGGGCGGCACGCTGTTTCTCGATGAGGTGGCCGAGCTGCCGATGCACATGCAGGTCAAGCTGCTGCGTGCACTGCAGGAGCGTCGCGTGCGCCCGGTTGGCGCCGAGCAGGAACTGCCGGTCAACGTGCGCATCATCTCCGCAACGCATCGCGATCTCGGCGATCTGGTCCACAGCGGCCATTTCCGTCAGGACCTTTTCTACCGCCTCGATGTCATTGCGGTACGCACGCCGCCACTGCGCGAACGCGCTGGGGATATTCCTGAGCTGGCACGCCATATTCTCGGTCGCATCGCGCGCGATGCCGGCATGGAGCGTACGCCGCAGTTGGATGAATTCGCCACGGATGGGCTGCGCCAGTACCCCTTCCCCGGCAACGTGCGCGAACTGGAAAATGTGCTCGAACGCGCGATGACCCTGTGCGACGGCGAGCGCATCACGATGGCGGATCTGCAGTTGCGACCGCCATCTGCGGCGCCGACGCCTTCAGGCCTGGAGCAGCAGATGGATGACATGGAGCGCCAGGCGATTCGCGACGCGCTTGCGCGCACCCGCTACAACAAGACGCGCGCCGCCGAACTTCTCGGCATGTCGTTCCGCTCATTGCGATACAGAATCAAGAAGTTGGGCCTGGACAACGAGCCTTAGTCACGCCTGCAGCGCGGCCTCGTCGCTGCGAAAATAGTAAATCTGCAGGATAGGAAAACACCCAGATTTCGGGTTCAATTTCATCTGTTACACTCGGGTCACATTAACCGCATCACCGACGTAGTGATGCAACCAGTGGCATGCAACTTGCGGCACGCAGTGCTCAATACTGGAGGAACAGACTTGCTGATTTATCAACCGCCCAATCTGGCTCGCGGCAGCCGGACGTTTTCATCCAACAGCAGCCTGCGCCACCAAGCCCATCGCTTGCGCCGCAGCGTGATCAGTTGGCGCCGCAGCATCGCCAGCGAAGCCGCCCAGCAGGTTCTGCGCAACACACTGCGCTCCGCCTGCGACGTCATCGGTGCTGATCGTGGCTTCATCCTGCAAGGCCGTGAAGACGGCAGCCTCGAAGTGGCCTGCGCCTGCAGGATCGGCCCGCAGGAGCTGATCAACGCCGCCCTCGGCCGCGCTGCGCCCGCTCTGCACCAGGCCATGTCACGCGCCACATTGGGACTGGTCGACCGCGACGGCGTCGTGCTCGAAAGCTTTCAGCGTCAGGACAATGCGCCGGTCGCGGTCGCCCTGCCGCTGGATCTGGGCTCCGGCCTGCGCGGCACCCTGTGCCTGCTCCGTGAGGACGAACCGCGTGCACTGTCTGAACTGGATGCCGAGATCCTCGGCGCACTCGCCGACCAGGCCGCGCTCGCGTTGCGCGCAGCCAGCCAGGAATCGGCACTGAGCAAACTGGCGGCCAGTCTTCACGAGTTCGCCAACAAGCACGCCAGCTGAAAGCCCTGGTTATGGAACCAGAGCGCAAGGCCACCACTGAAACCAGCCTGGCCTCGGGCGCCAACGACAACGACGCCGCCGAAACCTTTCGCCAAGCGGTGCTGCGTCAGGTCGAAGCACTCACCGCAGACAACCAGCGGCTGCTGCAATCAGTGGTGCGCAGCGAGCGACGCTTCCGTACGCTGGCAAAGTCGGTATGGCATGTCCAGGAGGAGGAACGTCGCCGCCTCGCGCGCGAACTCCACGACGGCATCGGCCAGACCCTCACCGCCGTCGCCAATCAATTGCAACGCATCCTCGACGACGCGCGCGGCGCGGGAAACCTCGGCCTGGAACATCGCCTCGGTGACGCGCTCGAAGTCACCCGCGGCGCGCTGCATGACACGCGTGAACTTTCGCGCCTGCTGCGCCCGACCCTGCTCGACGACCTCGGTCTCGATGCAGCGCTCAACTGGCTCGTCCGCACACTGGCCGAACGTACCGGCCTCAGCATCGACCTGCAGTCCGGACTCGATGAAGAACGCCTGCACCCGGATATCGAAACCCTGGTGTTCCGCATCACCCAGGAGGCGCTGACCAATGTCATCCGTCACGCCAGCGCGACGAATGTCCACGTCAAACTGCATCGGCGCGGTGAAACCCTGGTGCTGCGGATCGAGGACGACGGCAACGGCTTCGATACCCAGGCAGTCACCGACAGCGAACGCGGCGGCGACAGCAGCGGCCTGCGCGGCATGCGCGACCGTGCCGAACTGTTCGGTGGCCGCATTGATCTCAAGTCCGTCCCCGACCAAGGTACGGCCGTACAAATGACGCTGGGCCTCGATCCTAGCGACCGGCGTTAGTACGCCAGCACAGCAATCTTATTGAGCCACCTCATGACCCCCATCCGCCTGCTGGTTGCCGACGACCACACCATCGTCCGCGAGGGCCTCGTGTCCATGCTCGAGGAAACCGGCGAGTGCCAGGTCGTCGCCCAGGCCCCCGATGGCTTCCAGGCGATGGAGCTGGCGCTCAAGACCCAACCCAACGTTGTCGTGACTGACATCTCGATGCCGCGCATGTCCGGCCTCGAAGTCGTCAAGCGCGTTCGCGCCGAACTGCCGGAAACCCGCACGCTGGTGCTGACCGTGCACGAGGAAGACGAGTACATCCTGCCGATCCTGCGCGCCGGCGCGAACGGCTTTCTGAACAAGGACACTTCGGTCGCCGAGCTGATGACCGCGATCAAGACCATCCACGGCGGCCAGACCTATTTCGGCCCCCGCGCCGCCAAGGCCCTGGCCGACCGGCAGAGCCGCGGCCGCAGCATCAGCACCGATCCCTACGAAAGCCTGACCGCACGCGAGCGGGAAACCTTCCATCTGGTCATCCAGGGCAAGACCACCAAGGAAATCGCACAGATCCTCGACATCGGGGTCAAGACCGCCGAGAACCACCGTGCGCGCATGATGGAAAAACTCGGCCTGCGCAATACAGCAGAAGTCGTACGTTTCGCCGCGCTGCGCGGCTTGCTGTCCTGATCCGCAGGACAGATCCGATCGGGCCCACCCGAAATTTTGGAAAATCAAGGCTTACCCCCGGCCTGACCCTGCCGTTATACTGTTGCGGTTAGGCCAAGCACAGCGCAGCCAGGCACCTGACTGCGCGCTTTTTTGCGCTTGCGCCTCGCGGATTTCATCATCATCTCCTCGAAGGGGCTTTGTTCAATGAGCAATCAAGGCGTGGATCCCAGTCGACGCCGCTTCCTCACGCTGACCACTACGGTCGTCGGCGGTGCAGGTGCGGCAGCGGCGGTCTGGCCGTTTCTCGCGTCGCTGAAACCCAGCGATCGCGCCAAGGCGTTGGGCGCGCCGGTGACTATCGATATCAGTCACATCGAAGACGGCCAGCGAGTCATCGTCGCCTGGCGCGGCAAGCCGGTCTGGGTGGTCAAGCGCACCCCGGAAATGCTGGCTTCGCTGCCCAAGGTCGCAGCACAGTTGCGTGACCCGGACAGCGTCGAAAAGCAGCAGCCGGACTACGTGAAGGGCGAAGCCCGCGCGATCAAGCCGCAGATGCTGGTCATGGTCGGTTCCTGCACCCACCTGGGTTGCTCGCCGGTCTACCGCCCGGATCATCCGGCCGCGGATATCGACCCGAGCTGGGAAGGCGGATTCTATTGCCCCTGCCACGGTTCCAAGTTCGATCTGTCGGGTCGCGTCTACAAGGGCGTGCCTGCGCCGCTGAACCTGCAGGTGCCGCCGCATCGTTATGAAGGCGAAACCACCATCGTCGTCGGCGAAGACCAAGTGGGGGTCGCATAACCATGGCAATCGTTCCCAACCCGCACAAGACCACCGGTGTTCTTGGCTGGATCGATGACCGCTTTCCGCTCACGAAGATGTGGAAGGATCATCTGACCGAGTACTACGCGCCGAAGAACTTCAACTTCTGGTACTTCTTCGGTTCGCTGGCGCTGCTGGTGCTCGTCAATCAGCTGCTGACCGGCATCTTCCTGACGATGCACTACAAGCCGGATGCCGCGCAGGCCTGGCACAGCGTCGAGTACATCATGCGCGACGTGCCGTGGGGCAACGTCATCCGCTATCTGCATTCGACCGGCGCTTCGGCGTTCTTCATCGTCGTCTACCTGCACATGTACCGCGGCCTGCTGTACGGCTCGTATCGCAAGCCGCGCGAACTGATCTGGCTGTTCGGCTGCCTGATCTTCCTGGCGCTGATGGCGGAGGCCTTCGCCGGCTACGTACTGCCGTGGGGCCAGATGTCGTACTGGGGTGCGCAGGTGATCATCTCGCTGTTCGGCGCGATCCCGGTGATCGGCCAGGACCTCGTGATCTGGATCCAGGGCGACTACATCCCGTCGGATGCAACACTCAACCGTCTGTTCTCGCTGCACGTGGTTGCGCTGCCGTTTGTCATCGTCGGCCTGGTGGTTGCCCACCTGCTGGCGCTGCACGAAGTCGGCTCGAACAATCCGGACGGCGTCGAGATCAAGAAGCACAAGGACCCGAAGACCGGTATCCCGCTCGATGGCATCGGCTTCCACCCGTATTACACGGTCAAAGATCTGGTCGGCGTCGGTGTGTTCCTGATGATCTTCCTCGGCGTGGTGTTCTTCGCGCCGGATGGCGGTGGCTATTTCCTCGAGAAACCCAACTTCATCGAGGCCAACCCGCTGGTCACACCCGAGCTCATCACGCCGGCCTGGTACTTCGGCGCGTTCTACGCAATCCTGCGCGCGATTCCGGACAAGCTGCTCGGCGTCATCGGCATGTTCGGCGCGGTGCTCGTGATGTTCGCGCTGCCGTGGCTGGACCGCTCGCCAGTCAAGTCGGTGCGTTACAAGGGTCCGATCTTCAAGACCGCGCTGGCGCTGTTCACGGTCGCCTTCATTGCCTTGTGCTATTTCGGCCTGCAGCCGCCGAGCCCGATCGGCACGCTGGTTTCGCGCATCGGAACGTTCATCTATTTCGCGTTCTTCCTCGCGATGCCGTTCTACACGAAAATCGACAAGACCAAGCCGGTACCGGAGCGCGTGACCTATGAAGCGCATTGATCTCATGTTGCGTTCGCTGGTGCTGACCGGCGCGCTGCTCGTCGCAGGCACGGCTCAGGCGGCTGGCGGTCACGCGATGCCGTACAAGTTCGAGCCGGATCTGGGCAACGAAGCCGCGCTGCAACGTGGCGCGCGCAACTTCATGAACTACTGCTCGGGCTGTCACTCGTTGCAGCATCTGCGCTATGGGCGTCTCGCCACCGACCTGAACATTCCGGAAGACCTGCTCCAGCAGAACCTGATGTTCACCAGCACCAAGGTCGGTGACCAGATCCATTCGGCGATGCCCAAGCAGGCGACCGCCTGGTTCGGTGCGGCACCGCCGGATCTGACGCTGGAAACCCGCGCACGCGGTCCAGCCTGGGTCTACAACTACCTGATGACGTTCTATGTCGACGCCGGCCGGCCGCTGGGCACCAACAACCTGATGCTGCCGGGCGCATCGATGCCGAACGTGCTTGGCGCACTGCAGGGTACGCAAGTCAAGAACGAAGTGCCGGCCGGAGACGCTCATGCTGAAGGCGGACACGGCGGCGGACACGCTGCCCCGTTCAAGCTCGTCAGCAAGGGCTCGATGGACGAGAAGGAATTCCAGAAGTTCGTGGCCGATACGGTCAACTTCATGGTCTACGCCGCCGAGCCGGGAGCGCTGACGCGCGTCGGCACGGGCGTCAAGGCCATCCTGTTCCTGATGCTGTTCACGGTGCTCGCTTACATGCTCAAGCGCGAGTACTGGAAAGACGTTCACTAGGCTGCGAGATGACAACGGCGCCGTTCATGCTGTATCACTGGGGCATGAACGGCGCCGTTTTTTATTGGCCCGGCAACTCAACGCTTAATCGGCCCGCCATGGTTGCCGATACAGCAATCGCCGGCATTCACCGCGGAGTTGCCGGGCCAATAAGCCAAACCGTGCTCTGTGCTATTGAGGCGGCTATCCCAAGCCCGAGTCGAAGGATATCGCTTCGTCGAAGATCGCTCCGTTTTTCAAACATCACATTGCCGCTTCAATAGACATGTCCATTCCGGCCAAAAGCAAATACGTGATGCAGACGCGCCCCGGTGCGCGCGCAGGCCTCACGCTGTTCTGCAGTCCGGCCAATTTCGGCAGTCTGTGGACCCGCATCGTCCTCACCGAAAAGGACGTCGATCACGCGCGCACCGAGTGGGTCAAGCCGAGTACCAAGCCGCATCCGGATCTGATGGTGCTCAACCCGACGCTGAGCCTGCCGACTCTCGCCGATCGCGACGCCGTGATCTATCCGGCCGGCATCATCTGCGAATACCTCGACGAGCGTTATCCGCACCCGCGCCTGACCCCGCAGGATCCCGCCGCCCGTGCGCTGCTGCGGATGATGATCACGCGCATGGAGCAGGAACTGCTGCCGGTTGCGCAGGCGATCATCGATGCCCCGCGTGCACCGACCGCCAAGGCCTTGCGCAAGCAGCTGTCGGACAGCCTCACCGCCAGCAGTTCGTATTTTCCGCAGCGCGGCTGGTGCCTGGGCCTCGACTTCAATCTGGCCGACTGCGCCTGGGGCGCATTGCTGTCACAGCTGAGCGCCCTGCAGATCAAGCTGCCGACCGATCCGCTGCTGCTGCGCTACGCCGAACGCGTACTCGCACGGCCCAGCATTCAAGCCTGCCTGCGCTAGGGACACTCTGAATAAGCTACTGCGCTCGGCATCTGGGCCGTCGGTAGTGCTCGCAATGCTCACGTACTGATGTACGCTGCGCTTGCTGTGCGCTGGCGCCAACCCACCTGCCATCGCTCGCTACGCTTATTCAGAGTGTCCCAGGCACCCAACCATTCACGCGACTTCGCAGTTCGTCACCCCCCGACAACATCGATGACCAAATCACGCCGCCCGTATCTGATTCGCGCCATCTTCGACTGGGCCTGCGACAACGGATTCACGCCGCACCTGCTTGTCGCTGCCGATTATCCCGGCGTCGTCGTGCCCACGCAGTTCATCCAGGACGGCCGGATCACCCTCAACATCAGCCCGGCTGCGGTACAGAACCTCAATCTCGACATTGAACCGATCTGGTTCTCGGCACGCTTCGGCGGCAAACCCTACGACATCCAGGTGCCCTCGGGTTCGGTGATCGCCGCTTTCGCCCGCGAGAATGGCGAAGGCATCATCTTCGGCGACACCGAAGCCGCCGATCCTGCAACCGAAGCAAGCACCCCGCCCGAGCCGGAACCACCGAAGCCGAAACGGCCGCAGCTGCGCGTCATCAAATAGCGAACAATCCGCGCGCCATCCGGCGGCGCAGCGCGGCTATCTCGCCAGCAGGCCCTCACCGCGCAGCACGCTGGTTTCACCACCGACACGGACCTCGCTGTCCCACAGGAACGACAAGTGCGGGTGCGCCTCGCGCAGCAGCGGCAGCGCGGCGGGGTCGCTACGAAGATGCCAGTCCATCCAGGCCAGCGAGTAACGCGCAGCGATCTCGTGTCCCCAGCGCGAGGTCGGCAGCAGGGCATAGTTCGTGTGCTGTGCATGCGACGCGGCTTCCGCGACGATAAAGGCGCGGTCGCCTTCCAGCTTCTCGTACAGCGGCCGCACCACGGCCGGATTGACGAAAGGGAACGGCGCCACTGGCCCATCGTGATCGCCGGTCTGGATCATCACCGGGATCGGATTGCTGTAGAACGGCGCCGAGGCTTCGCTGATCGGTGCTGCGGCCACAGCGGCGTGGATGCGCGGCTCGACCGCCTGCAGGCCCAGCGTCGCGATTGCACCCATGCTGTGACCAATCACGCCGATACGCCCGCGATCGAGTGCGCCGCGCACCGGGGATTCGTTCAGCAGCCAGTCGAGCGCGTCCTGCGCTTCAGCGACATTGTCGCCAGGATCACCGGCGCCTTCGTCGTCGGAATGTCCCTGCCCGCTGAAATCGAAGGCGAACACCAGATAGCCGGCGTCGGCGAAGACCTGATGCCACCAGCGGTACATCGCGACATTGGTATTCAAGCCTTCCAGCGCCAGGATCACCGGGAAAGGGCCGGCCGAGGGCGGCACAGTGCCGCGCTGTGGCAGCACGATCTCGCCATACAGCCGCGTGCCACGGCGATTGGCGAATTCCACCGGCACCAGCGCGACCGCGTCGTTGTAGTCCGGATGTCCATACCAGTGATAAACCTGCTGCAGACGCGAACCATCCTGCAGCTGTGCCAACGTCGCGCGCACAGTGAATGCGGCCAGCGCCGGATCGCTGATATCGGCGATGGTCGCGCCCAGCGCCAGCGGATCGAACAGACGCGCGACGGCATCGCGCGGCAGCACCTCGGCGAGTGCATCGAGGTCGTTGATCTCGGCTTCGATCTGCGCCGGCGCGGGCGGCGGCGATTCGCCGGCGAGTGACGGCGGCCAGGCATTAGCGCTTGATCCGCCCGTCGGTGTCGCGCCATCGCCACAGGCTGCGAGAAGCGCGGCCACGAACACGGCCTGCGCGGCGGCGCGCGCCAGGCGCAGCTTGGATGACATCGAAAACATGCGCGGTTCTCCCCGGCGAAACTTCTATTGTTTGCTGTGCCGCTAGATTCCCGGCAACGCCTTGCCCGGGTTGAGGATGCCGCGCGGGTCCAGAGCCTTCTTCAGTGAGCGCATGACATCAAGCGTATCGCTCGCGATCTCCCAGCCAACATAGTCGCGCTTCTCGATGCCGACACCGTGCTCGCCGGACAATGTGCCTTCGAGCGCAAGCACAAGCCGGAACACTTCGGCGAGGCAGGCCTGCACGGCTTTCATCTGCACTGGGTCTTCCGGATCAGCGAGCAGATTGGTGTGCATGTTGCCGTTGCCGGCGTGCCCGAAGTTGACGATGCGGATACCGTGCTTGCGTGAAAGCTCGGTGAGCCCGGCAACCAATTCCGGTAGACGCGTCACCGGTACGCAAACGTCTTCATTGACCTTTTTCGGTGCGATCTTGCGCAGGCTGGGAGACAACGCCTTTCGGCAAGCCCACAGTGCTTCGGTTTCGGCAGCAGTTGCTGAAGTCTTGAGCTCAATCAATCCAGCCCCGCTGGCGGCAGCAGAAACCGCGCGCAGCGCGGCGTCGATGGAATCGGGGCTGCCGTCGACTTCCATCAGCAGCAGCGCACCGACACCGGCAGGAATACCGGTTGGCTGGTAGGCCTCGGCGAGCTGCACGGCGTCGCCATCCATGAACTCGAGCGCACTCGGCGTTTCCGGCTGGCCCATGATGCGCGCGACCGCTTCGGCGGCGGATTTCACATCGACATAACAGGCGCGCACGGTCTTCGTGCATGCCGCCTTTGGCAGCAGCTTGAGCGTCGCTTCGGTGATGATCGCGAGCGTGCCTTCGCTGCCGACGAGCAGACGCGTGAGGTCGTAACCGACGACACCCTTGGTCGTCGTGCAGCCGGTCTTGATCGACGTACCGGCACCGGTCACTGCACGCAGGCCGAGAACATTGTCACGTGCGGTGCCGTACTTGACTGCGCGCGGTCCACCGGCGCAGCAGCCGAGATTGCCGCCGACGGTCGAGTAGGCGAGGCTGGTCGGATCCGGCGCCCAAAACAGCCCGTGCTTCGCCGCCTCAGCCTGCACATCACCATTGAGCGCGCCGGCTTCGCATTCGATCAGTCGATCCCCCGGCACGATGCGCAGGATGCGGTTCATGCGCTCCAGAGACAGCACGACGCCGCCGTGAATCGGAACGGTTGCGCCGGTGGTGTTGGTGCCACGGCCGCGCGCGATCAACGGCAGCGCGAACTCGTTGCAGATTGCGGTGACGGCAACGACATCCTCATGCGAGCGCGCGAGCACGACGGCCTGTGGCATCGCCATGCGCTTGGAGTTGTCGTAGCCATAGGCGAGGCAATCCGACGGATCGGTGTAGAGCGCATCCGTCGGTATCACCTCACGCAGACGACGCAGCGCCGCGTCGGGCAACGGTGCGGCAGCTTGAATCTGGGGGCCGGCTGAAGGATTCATGTCATCTGCTCAAAACGCGTCCAAGCACCATGGCTGCATTCTGAACCGCTCGCACGCGCAGGCCAAACACGGGCTCAACTGGCATCGAAAGCAGAGCGTATCCACTCGCCGGGACCGGCACCGTCAAACAGAACCACGTCGAAGCGCAGCGCGTGCGCCGCGTACTTCGGCTCGCTGGCGAGGAATAGCTGGGTCGCAAGGATAACGCGTGCCTGCTTGCGGCGGTCTATGGACTCGGCGGCGCTGGCGAAGCGGCTGCTGCCACGTGCGCGCACCTCGACAACGACCAGCGTCTTGCCGTCGAGCATCACCAGATCCAGTTCGCCGCCACGGCAGCGGTAATTGCGCGCCAGCGTACGCAGGCCTTGGGCGCTCAGCAGGCGCTCGGCGGCAGCTTCGGCCTCGGCGCCGCGCATTCGGTGTCTACGGCAGCGCCGCGACCGGCGCTCTGGGTGGCAGCAGGACGCCGTCGCGCATTTCGGCACATTCGAGACGACGCAGCAGCGCGCTGCTGCCGCTCCACTCGAAGCGGCCGCTCGCCCCCTGAGCTGGATCGCCGACACGCAACTGCCCACTGCGCAGGGCGGTCGCGACGCGGTAGGCGTCCCAGCCCAGGGCATACAGACGTGGCGTCGCCGCCACCCATGGCAGACGCTCGGCACGTTGGCGTTCGATCGCCAGCTCGCCGACCTGATCAAGCATGAAGGGCATGTCGCAGAAGCGCAGCCCGTTCAGATCGCGATCGATCCTGCCGTTGTAAACCAGTGAGGTCGCGTAGTGCGGCAGATTGCTGGCTCGATAGAAGCGCAGCTGCGGCATCAGCACCCGCGCATCGGCGCTCTGGGCGGCGAGGAATACGAAATCGATGTCGTCGCGGCGCTTGGCATCGAACTCGCTCTTGACGCCGATCACTGCGGTCAACGCGCGATGGCGCTCCTGACTGGTGTTGACGCCCATCAGCTGCGAGATCAGATCGGTATGGTCACTGACGCCGGGACGATAACGCGCACTCGAAACGACCGCGCCGTTCCACTGCTGCAACCGCGCCTGCAGGGCCGCAAGCACACGCGTACCCCAGTCGCCTTCAGGCACCAGCGCAACGGCACGACGCAGGCCTTGCAACACCGCATCGTCTGCCGCGGAACGTGCTTCGTCCTCGGGCGCGAGACCGAGCTGGTAGAAATTGAACGGCGCTGCGGCATTCGCGTCGCCAGGCGTCGAGTCCAGATAATTGAGCCCGATCACCGGCACCGGCGGCCGCATCGCGGCGAGCTGCGCGACCTGGTCCTTGAGCAAGGGCCCGATGATCATCGATGCACCATCGTTGAGCGCGCGCTGGTACGCCGCCCGCAACTGATCGACGCCGATGCCGGTGTCGTACACCCGCAACTCGTCACGCGCGCCATCGGCGAAATGCCGGGCCATGACGCCATCGCGCACCGCCGCAGAATTGCCCGCAAAGGAACCGGTCAGCGGCAGCAGCAGCGCCACCCGCCCCCCGCCCCCCAGCATGGGCGGTGACTCATTC
>JALYJV010000453.1 GCA_030775105.1 Pseudomonadota bacterium
GGGTAGACGCTGCTGTGCGTGGTGCCTTCGAACAGGTGGAAATGCGCATCGAGTCCAGCAACGCTGCGCAGCCGTCTGGCATAAGCCTCGGTCTGCGGGATGCCGGCCATGATGTTGAACGCATTGCCCAGCTCTTCGCTGCCCACTGCGAGAAACAGGCGCGCATCGCTGCGGATCGCCGCCGAGCGCGCCTTGATCTGCTCGAGGATCCACGACCCGCTGATCGCAACGCCGGGACTGACGCTGAGGTAGCGGTTGAACGGGCTGTCGGCCTGCAGCAAGGCGTAGCCGGTCATCGTGCCGCCTGCGGAGTGTCCGGCGAGGCCGATGCGCTGCGCGTCAACCGGCAGGTCCCGCTTGAGCCGCGGCAGAAGTTCCCGGACCAGGAAATCGTGGAACGCCGGCGCCTGGCCGATGCACTGACGCGCATCGTTGCCGCGTATCGCGAACAGCGACAGAAACACGCGGCCGAGATCATCGCCGAAGTCGTAGCCATCGGTCGGCGGCGAGAATTCCTCGAAGCGGCGGAACGCGAATGCCACCTCGCCGAGCGCGCGCGGCACGCCAATGCCGACGACGATCAGCTCCTCGATCCGCCGTTCTGCCGCCAGGCTCGCTGCGGTTTCGGCAACAGTCGAGAACTCGATGTTCGCATCCAGAACCATCAGCACAGGGTAGCGCCGCTCCGGATGTTTGGCAGCTGAAGCCGGCAGCACCGCAAAGATCTCGAAATCGCGATTCATGCATGCGCTGCGCATGAGGTACGGCACCGCCGGATCGACGGCCGGCGTCTTCGGCTGCAACGCACGCATCAGCGGCGCAAGCAGGGTCAGCGTGGTTGCCAGCCATGGCTTGCCCAGTGGCGCGACATTGCTGCCGTAAACCTTGCCGGTAGCCAGCGCTCCGCGCAGACCACGCAGCAGGCCCGGAATGGCGTCGTCCACCGCAGCAGGGCCATCGAAGCATTGCAGCCGCACGCCGTTGCTCGCCGCAGCCGGCAGCGCGGCACGCAACGCCGGATCCGCGCTGTGGACATACACGGCGGCGGTGTCGATACGCCAGTGATCGCAGCACACTGCGGTCACCGAAGTGCTGATCGCCAGCGCGAGTTCGTCGGCCGGAATCGATGACGGCACGACGATGCAGGCGATGATCGCCTCGCGCACTTCCTTGGTACCGATGACCAGCCGGCACATCTCGATCACCGAACCGACCTGACCGTCGTCGGTGACGACCAGCAGCAAGGGATAGTTCTGGCGTGCCTTCTTTGTATACGAGACCGGCAGGGCGGCAACCAGGTCCAGCGTCGCGCCCGCGAGCGGCACGGTCAGCTGCTCGATATTCGGCAGGCGCAGCCGTGCCGCGTCTTGCAGGCTGATGACGTAGGGAATGTTTAACTCAGAAGTCATAGCTGAGACGCAGTCCGATGGTGCGCGGCGTCAGTACCGTGTACTGCGGTGTCGGCGCGGAAATCGCCGTGATGACGCGCTTGTCGGCAAGGTTGTCGCCGAGCAGCTGCAGCTTCCACTGGTCGCGGCGGATACCGATATTGGCCTTGATCACGTCGAAGTCGGGAATCGAGATGCTGTCGTACTCGGTGGACTCGAACACCATCAGCTGGCCGTCGACGTACGAGTACGTCGCCGACATATCCGCGAGGAGGTTCCAGCCCAACTCGAAGTTGTACGAAGCCGTACTGCTCCAGGTCAGGCGCGGCGTATTCGGCACGCCGGAGCCTTCGGACACGCCCGTGCCTTCGCGCGCCCGGGTAACCTCGGCATCGTTGTAGCCGGCGTTGAGCGCGAGCACCAAATCGTCGAGCGGCAGCCAGGTGATCGAGGCCTCGGCGCCGACCACGACCGCGTCACCGGCATTGTCCAGATGCGCGAAATCCGTCGGCACGATACCGAGCCGCGCAGTGCCGAGCACGGTGCCCTGAATGTCTTCCCAGTCGATGTGATAGCCGGAAACATTGGTGATCAGGCGGCCGCCGAGCCAGGTCGATTTCAAACCGATTTCCTTGTTCCACACGTAGTCGGGCTTGACGATCGGCGGGCCGCTTTCCAGCGCCGCATAGATGTTGGCGGTGCCCGAACGAAAGCCGCGCGCGACCGAGGCATACGCGAGGTGGTCCTCGTTCAGGTGCCAGCCGACGGAGAGCTTGGGCAGGACGCCCCTGGTCTTCAAGGATTGCTCGAAGTAGATGTGCGCGGTGCGCGTCTCCGGATCGAGATTGCCCGGATTGGTGCCGATCAGGAAGGCCTCGACGCCATAGAAGTCCGTATCGATGAAGAACGACACGTCTTCCGAGAAGCCGCGCAGGCCCCCGGTGATTTCCAGCGTGCCGGGAATCGCCGCCCAGGTGACTTCGCCATAAGCGGAATACTGTTCGAAGGCTTCATCCCCGAAGCCCTTTTCCTGCCGTCCCTGCAAGGGGTTGAAACCGCCGAGCAGACCGCTGAAAAGACCCGTCGGATCTTCCGGCACACTGTCCTCGCGCTTCTCCTGGTCGTAGGTCTGGTTGCGATCACGGTAGAACGCACCGGCAATCCAGTTGATGCGCTCGCCGCCGAAGGACACCAGACGCAGTTCCTGCGAGACCGAATCGAGCTGGGTAACGACACGGGTAGACGCGTTCGAGAAAATCTCGGGCGCGGTCAGGCCGAGTTCGTCGAACTGGGTCTGCAGCACGCCCTGCAGCACCGGGGTGCGCCGCTTCAGGTCGCGGAAGGTATCGTAGACCGCGCTGACCGACGTCAGCGTCCCGAAATCGAGATTCCAGCGCAGAGTCAGCGCGTGAATCGAGAAGTCGGTAATCGAGTACTGATCTTCCTCGCGGGAGTTGATCAGCTCTTCCTCCCTGCCCGGATCGACAACCGGGAACTGGTAGAGGTGCGTATCGTCCTTGAGGTACATGTACTCCGCCTCGATCGATTCGAAAGGCTTGAACAGCACCGTGCCGCGCAGCGAGGTGGCCTTCTCCTCGTTGGCGTCCGGACGATCCTGATTGACGTAGTCGACAAAGCCTCCATTCTTGCGGTGCGTTGCCACCACGCGCGCACCCAGCGTCTCTTTGACCAGCGGCACGTTGACTGCGATGCGGCCGTCATAACTGTCGTCGCCCATCGAAGTGTTCGAGCCCATGACGGCACCGCGGACTTCCCACAGATTCGGATTCGGCTGGCGCGTAATCAGCTTGATCGCGCCACCCATCGAGCCCTCGCCGTAGAGCGTGCCCTGCGGACCCTTGAGCACCTCGATGCGCGACAGGTCGTAGATGTTGAGATCGGGGAACACGCCGGAGCCCTGGATCGCGACGTCGTTCAGATAGACGCCGGTCGTCGGCGAACCGGCGGCATAGCCGAGATCGCTGGTGTTGATGTTGGAGATGCCGCGCATGCTGATCTTGGCCGTGCCGCTGCCCGACTTCTGCACCGACACGCTCGGCACTTCACGCAGGTAGTCCTCGATGCCGGTCGTGCCGGCGTTGTCGAGCGCACGGCCCGAAAACACGTGCGCGCCACCGACCACATCCTGGATGTCCTGGCTGCGGAACGAAGCCGTGACTTCAATCGTGTCGAGCACCTGCGCGCTCTGCTGCTCGGGCAGGTCCGGCGGCGCTTCCGCGCGCAGCGGATCGACCGCGATCACATCGAGCGACGCGGCTTCCGGCTTCACCTCAGGCTGTTCGGCCGAGGGCGCCAAATCTGATTCGGGCGCAGCACCGGACCCGGACTTCTCATCGGCAAAGAAGGGAACATAGGACTCGTCCTCGCCCGCCGAGACTTCGCCTGCATCGGCGGCATCGGCGGCCGCGGCCTCTTCGTTCGGCGCCGGGACCTCGGGGCTCTGGGAATGGGCCGCCGGAACGAAGACTACAACCGCCAGATTGACACCCACTGCAAGCAGCTTTTCCAGCATGAACTTCATCACCCGCTCTCCTCGTGCATCTTCGTGCACCGCACAATCCAAATACTTGTAGTTTTCGAATACGTTGTGTATTTTAATCTATCGTGTTCAACTACCGCATGCAATAGCCCGGTTCAATCCGGCCCTGCCGATACCTGATGTCGCCTTATGGCCAAAGCCGTCCGCCAGACCAAGCCTCGCCTCACCCGCGTCGAACAAAGCGCCCAGCGCGCCGAGGAGCTGCTCACCGCGGCCTGGGTGCTGTTCTGCGAAAAGGGCTATGAAGCCGTCACCATCGATGAGGTTGCCGCCCACGCCGGCTACTCGCGGATGCCGGTGTACTCACTGTTCGGCGACAAGCAGAACCTCTACTTCGAACTGTGGAAGCGCACTGTCGGCGAAATGCTCAAGCAGATCGGCATTTCGCAGAAGCGAGGCGACTCGCTGCGCAAGAACCTGCAGCGGCTGGCCGCGCAGCTTGCGCCGCCGGTAGGGACCAATACCCAGAGCGACCCGCGCAGCAATCTCGGCGAGCACCTGTTCTTCGCCGTGCAGACCATCGCCTTGAGCCGACCCGACATTGCCGACATGCTGGAGTTGCTCGCACGCCAGGTCATCAGCGAATTTGCCGATCTTCTCGGTCAGTCCAAGCTCGAAAAGGGCGATGTGCTGCGCAGCGATCTGCAGAC
>JALYJV010000454.1 GCA_030775105.1 Pseudomonadota bacterium
GCCGCAAGAAGTCGTGCAAGTTCAGCGCCGAAGGCGCTCCGGAGATCGATTTCAAGGATCTCAACGTGCTCAAGCAGTACGTCGGCGAGAACGGCAAGATCGTTCCGGCCCGCATCACCGGCACCAAGTCGCGCTATCAGCGTGAACTGGCCCTGGCAATCAAGCGCGCGCGCTTCCTGTCGCTGCTGCCGTACACCGACGGCCATCTGTAAGGAGACCCGACATGGAAGTGATTCTGCTTGAGAAGATCAAAAAGCTCGGCGACCTCGGCGATACCGTCAAGGTGAAGTCGGGATTCGGCCGCAATTTCCTGCTGCCGCAGGGCAAGGCGCTGCCGGCGACCGAGAACAACCGCAAGGTATTCGAAGCCCGCAAGGCCGACCTGCTGAAGAAGTCGCAGGACAGCCTCAACGCCGCCAAGCTGCGCGCCGAGAAGCTGAACGGCCTGAGCCTGACGATCCCGGTGCTGGCTGCCGAAGAAGGTCGTTTGTACGGTTCGGTCGGTCCGGCTGAAATCGTCAGCGCCGCAGCACAGAAGGGCGTCGAGATCCACAAGAACGAGATCGACATGGTCAGCGGTCCGATCCGCGCCGTCGGCAGCTACACAGTTGCCGTCGTACTGCACTCGGAAGTCGCTTCGTCGGTGACGATCGTGGTGGAAGCGCAGAAGGCTGTCGGCTAAGCCTTTCGCTTCAGTTGTTTGCAACGGCCCGCCTTGTGCGGGCCGTTGCGTTTCTGCACTTCCCCCGGCTTCGCCATCGGTAGACAATCAGCGCCTCATGAATACCGTCGCCAAGATGCAGGGTCAGGTCAAAGCTCCGCCGTACTCGCCGGAAGCCGAGGCGTCGGTGCTCGGTGGCCTGATGCTCGACAACCGCAGCTGGAATGATCTGGCGGGGCGCCTGTCACCCGAAGACTTCTATCGCGAAGATCACCAGATGATCTATCGCGGCATCTGCGATCTGGTGGGTGCCAACCGGCCCTGCGACTTTCTGACGCTGTCCGAACATCTCAAGGCCCACAACCAGCTTGAAGCGGCGGGCGGCATCGCTTATCTGGGCACGCTGGCGAACGACACGCCGAGCGCGGCAAATGTCATGGCCTATGCCGAGATCGTGCGTGAACGCGCGGTGCTGCGCAGCCTGATCGCCGCTGGCGGCGATATTGCTGAGTTGGGCTTTCGTGCCGAGGGCCGCAGCTACGCCGAGCTGATCGATATCGCCGAACAAAAAGTGTTTGCCCTGCGCACCCGCTCGGAAAAGGCTAAGTCGAACTATCACTCCATGCCGGAGCTGATGGATCAGCTCGAGCAGAAGATGGAGTATCTGCGTCAGAATCCGTCGGGTCTCGCGGGCCTCGCCACCGGCTTTACCGATCTGGATGCGAAGACCACGGGCTTCCACCCGGGTGACCTCGTGATCCTTGCTGGCCGTCCGTCGATGGGCAAGACCAGCTTCGCGCTCAACATTGCCGAGCACGTTGCGCTGTACCTGAAGAAACCGGCAGCGGTGTTCAGCATGGAAATGCCCGCCGAGCAGCTTGCGCTGCGTATGGTGTCGTCGTTTGCGCGTATCCCGATGGGTCAGCTGCGCGGCGGCGACATGGAAGATCGCTACTGGGATCGCCTGGTTTCCCAAGGCAGCCTGATTCGCGAGGCGCCGTTGTACATCGACGAGACCGGCGCACTGTCGCCGCTGGACCTTCGTTCGCGTGCGCGGCGCATCAAGCAGCGTCACGGCCTCGGCCTGATCGTGGTGGATTACATCCAGCTGATGCAGGTTACCGGCACCAAGGAAAACCGTACCAACGAAATTTCCGAGATCTCGCGCAGCCTCAAGGCGCTGGCCAAGGAACTCGAAGTCCCGGTGATCGCGCTGTCGCAGCTCAATCGCGGTGTCGAGCAGCGCGACAACAAGCGTCCGCGCATGGCGGACCTGCGCGAGTCGGGCGGTATCGAGCAGGACGCCGATCTGGTGATCTTCATTTACCGCGACGAGGTCTACAACAAGGACTCGCCGGACAAGGGCACAGCCGAAATCATCATCGCCAAACAACGTAACGGTCCGCTGGGGACGGTAAAGACCGCCTTCCTCGGCGAGTTCACGCGCTTCGATAATCTGGCGCATGGCCACGACGACGACTACGCCTGATGATCCCGCGTGTAACAGCGACCGTCGATCTGGCGGCGCTCACTGATAACCTGCGGGCGATCCGCCAGCTCGCACCGCGTTCGCGCGTGATGGCGGCGGTCAAGGCCGACGCCTACGGCCATGGTGCGGTGCCGGTGGCGCGTGCGCTCGAGGCCGGTGGCGTCGATGCGTTGGCGGTGGCCTGTCTCGAAGAGGCAATGACGCTGCGGCAGGCCCATATCCAGACACCGATCGCCCTGCTCGAGGGCATCATTTCGGCTGAGGAAGCGGCGCTGGCGGTCTATGAGCGCCTGCACATCGTGGTCCACGATCACTGGCAGATCGCCTTGCTGGAACAACTGCCGGAAAGCGCGCGCCTGACTGTGTGGTTCAAGATCGATACCGGCATGCACCGACTTGGTTTTCCGGTCGAGGACGTGCCGCGCCTGTGCGAAACCCTGGTCCGCCATCCAGGCTGGAGCTTCGCCGGCTGGATCACTCATCTGGCCTGTGCCGACGAGCCTGAGAATCCGTTTACGCCGCTGCAGCTGAGTCGTTTCGAGACGGCGCTGAAGGGTGTACCGGGTGCGCGTTCGATCGCCAATTCGGCAGGCTTGCTCGGCTGGCCGCAGACGCGCGTCGACTGGGTGCGCCCGGGCTTGGCGCTGTACGGTTGTTCGCCACTGCCGCATGTCAGCACACAGGCGCTCGGCCTGCGCCCGGCGATGCGTCTGGAGGCCCGCATCATCGCGATCCGCGAGTATCCGGCCGGCGACGGTATCGGCTACGGCCTACGCTATCGCAATGTCGATGCGACACGAATTGCGGTCGTGTCAGTCGGCTATGCCGACGGAATGCACCGTGCGTTTGTGGATGGCACGCCGGTGCTGATCCGCGGCCGCCGCGCCTACCTGGCCGGCCGCGTATCGATGGACATGATCACGGTCGACTTGCGCGATGTGCCCGACGCAGCCGTGGGCGACGCCGTCCTGTTGTGGGGTCCGGGTCTGCCGGCCGAAGAAGTGGCGACCCGCGCCGACACCGTTGCCTACGAACTGTTCTGCGGCCTGACCGGTCGTGTCAGGTTCAACTATCTCGGCGGCTAAGCTGCCCTAGCGGACAGCCGGTGAAGCCTTGCGCAGGGCTTCGGCGGTTGTGGCTGCGCCGGTGCGGTCGAGCTGGTCACGGGTGATGACCTGACCCGGAGCCGAGATGCAGGGCCGATCGGCATCGGGTTTGATGCGGCTGCCGGTGTTCTGCAGGCAGTTCGGCTGGGGTTCGGCAGCCATCGCTTTCTCAGTGGTGGCTGCAACGGTTTCGCCAGTCTCGGCAGCGCCAGCCACCAGGGAAAAAGCCAGCAGTGCGGCGGCACTGGCAAGAGTCGTGTAGTTCATGACCGACCTCCTCATTCACTTGCAGACGGTCCGCCGGGTTTCGGCAGCCTGAAAAGAAAGACCGCGCATTGGCGCGGTCGTTCAATAGCTTCTGCCGGCGAACCGGGGCCGGGGCAAGCGCTCAGGTGGTCAGCAGAAACATCATTTTGGTGCCGGCCAGCTCGACGGTATCGTTGTTGATCAGCTTGCGCGCCTGGGCGTCGATCTGCTGGCCATTGACCAGTGGACGCGGCCCGCCGCTTTCGCCGCCGACATGCACGATGTAGTAGCCATCGGCACGGCGGGTGATCGCCGCAACCTGGACGCCAGGCTTGCCGATCGTCGTCAGTGCCTTCGACAGTTCGAGTTCCTTGCCGGCATTGGGGCCCGAGGCAACGCGTAGCTTGGCCAGCATCGGCGCGCGTGATGGCGCAGCGACAGGCGGTAGTGGTGCGGCGGCAGGAGCCGCGGCAGGTGAAGTGGCGGCTTTGTTGACCTGCGCATCGAATGCCGCGCCAAACTGGCCCGGCTTGAGAATCATGGTGCGCTCGAACTCGTCACTACCCGCAGCTTCGCCTTCAAAGCGCAGGGTGTTGCGCCCCACCGAGATCACGTCGCCATGCGACAGCGGGTGCTTGGCAATCTGTCGACCGTTGACCTGGGTACCGTTGGTGGAATCGAGATCTTCGAGAAAAGAGTCCTGCAGAATCGTGATCACCACCGCGTGGTGTCCGGAGACGGCCTTGTCGTTCAGCGGGATATCGTTGTCCTGATGACGACCGATGGTGACGCGCTCCTTGTCGAGCGGGTACTCCTTGGTCTGACCGTTACTGTCACTGACAATCAATTTACCCATGTTAGAACCATTCCATTAAGCGTTCGTACCAGCGCCGACCGCGTGCAAACGAGTGTTTCACGCTGGCGAGGACTACGGAGATATTGTCGTTGCCGCCGTTCTGATTTGCCAGCGCAATCAACTCTTTTGCGGCCTGATCCAGATTTGCAGCCTGCAGTTCAAGAATCTGGGCGATTTCAGCGTCGCTGACCATGTCGGTCAGGCCATCCGAGCACAACAGGAGGACATCGCCGACATCGACCGTGTCTTCCATCAGGTCAACCAGCACCTCGGGTTCTGCACCGAGCGCGCGGGTCACGATGTTCTTTCGAACCAGGGTCTGGGCTTCCTCGCGACTGTAATGGCCGCGGGCGATCAATTCCTCGACCAGGGAGTGGTCGCGGGTGATCGGCTCCAGCTTCTGCGCGCGATAGCGGTACAGACGGGAGTCGCCGACATAGGCGATCGACATGCGATCGTCATGCAGGATGCACGCGACGATCGTCGTGCCCATGCCGGCGCATTGTGGCTGGCTGGCGGCAACGGCGCAGATTGTCTTGTGTGCTTCCTCGACCGCGGTCTTCAGCAGCAGGGCCTCGACACTGTGACCGCTGACCGGGTCGACCTCACCCTGATGCAGCGTCGGCCACTGCCGACGCGCCAGATCGAGCACGGTGCTGACCGAGATTCCGCTGGCAATCTCGCCGGCGTTATAGCCACCCATGCCGTCGGCCAGCACCAGCAGGCCGATGTCCTGATCCTCGCCGATAGCGTCTTCGTTATTGCCACGGACGCGACCGGTATCGGTCAGCAGCGCGGTACGCACCTTGCCTTTGAGTGCCATCGTGCGGAATCGCTCAGGACTTGATCGCCAGTGCGCGCAGGTCGCGCGCAAGGTCCGCACCGTTGGCGTAGCGGTCGTCAGCCTTCTTGCTCAGCAGGCGATCGATGATCGCACTCAGCGCAGGTGGCAGGTCGGGGCGCAGCACCCGCGCTGGTGCGGGCGCTTCGTTGGTGATCTTGAGCATCAGGTTGACCATCGAGTCGGCCTGGAACGGCAGCGCGCCGGTCAGCAGTTGGTACAGCGTGACGCCGAGCGAGAACAGGTCCGAGCGGCCATCCACGCGACGTCCCGCAAGCTGCTCCGGCGACATGTAGCTGGGCGTGCCGAGCACCATACCGGTCTTGGTCTTGCTCGAATCGGTGATGCGGGCGATGCCGAAGTCCATCAGCTTCAGGGTCTTGGTCGCCTCGACGATCATCATGTTGGCCGGCTTGATGTCGCGGTGCACGACGCTGTTGCCGTGCGCGTAGTTCAGCGCGTCGGCCGCCTCGGCAATCAGGCGCACGACTTCCGATATTGGCAACAGCGTGTTCGGTTTGATGTGGCTGGTCAGGTCGTTGCCGCGGATGTACTCCATCGCGATGTAAGCCAGATCATGCTCTTCGCCGGCATCGAAGATCGAGACAATGTTCGGGTGGGTCAGGCGACCGGCGGTTTCGGCCTCGCGGAAGAAGCGCGCCTTGATGCCGGCGAGCTCGTCCGGCTCGAACTCCTGCGCCAGCGCCATGGTCTTGATCGCAACGAGTCGGCCGATCTTCGGGTCCTTGCCCATGTAGACCACGCCCATCGCGCCCTTGCCGAGCTCCTTTTCGACTTGATAGCGGCCCAGCATCGGCTTCTCGATGGCCTGGGTACTGTCGCTGTTGTCGAGCACCATCGTGCCGCCGGGGTGCGAGTGCGCACCGCCGAGGATGACGGTTTCCGACAGCTTCTTCGCGCGATTGAGCTTCTGCTGGATATCGCGGTAGCTGGCGTTGTGTTCGGCGATGTACTGGTACACCGACTCGGCCTTGTTGAACTGGCGCTTGCGCTCAAAATCCAGCGCGAGGTTGTAGATCAGGTCGAGCAGCCGGTCATCCACCGGGTTGACGCGGCGGAATTTGTCGAAGGCCATGTCGAGCTGGCCTTGGCCCTGAAACGCAAGACCAAGCATCTTGTTGGACTCGGCGCCCTCGGTTTCGCTGGTTTCCTTGAGGCGCTCGGTGATGTTGAACTTCTTCACCGTCATGAACGCATGGCCGGCAAGCAGGAATACTGCGGCGACGGTCAGCTTGAGCCACATCGCCATCGACACCATCAGCGCGACCTGGGTGACGATCAGGCCGATCGCCAGGATCAGCGTGACGACGGCAGCAGCGGTGGCCGGCAGGCGCGGCAGCAGCAGCGCGATGTACAGCGCGAGCACTGCAAATACGCCCAGTTCCGCCCATACGGCCGAACTCGGGCGCGAGTAGAAGTCACCCTGCAGCAGGCTCGACACGGTGTGCGCGAGCGTCGTCACCGGCGCGGTCGATGGCGAAACTGGCGTCGCAAACGTATCTCCGGTGCCGACCGCGGTCGTGCCGATCAGCACGATCTTGTCCCTGTAGCGCGAGGCCGGCAGCTTGCCGCTGAGCACGTCATAGGCCGAGTCGACCGGGAACGCCGGGGTGTCGCCGTCGTCGGTATAGAAATGCGTGTACATGCGCAGCGCCGGGCTGGTGCCGATGCGCTGTCCACCGAGCTGGATGCCTTGGCCGAGGTCAACCTCGATATCTGCGGGAGACAGGTTCAGCGCCGCCGCCGCAACCATCAGCGACAGCGAGGGATAGAAGCTGTCGAAATACTCCAGAACCAGCGGCTCGAAACGCACCGCGCCGTCGACATCCGGGGTGACGTTGAGATGGCCGATGCCGCTAGCGACGCCGCCCAGATTGGCAATCGGACTCTGCGCGGTGACCGTCGGCAGGGGCAACGCACCTGCGGCGCGTGCACCGATGCGGTCTTCAATTTTCTTCAGCGCATTGCGCTGCACGTAATCGGGCAGATCCGAGTCCGGCCGACCCTGTGGACGGCCGATCGTGAACACCATCGGCAGGATCACCTTGCCGTGTTCCTGGATTGCCCTGGCCAGCGCGATGTCTCCGCCGGCACCCGACGCCGCGGCGTTGTCGACCTGCCGCAGCAGCGCCGCCATTTCCGATTTGTACTGTCGCGACAGCGCCGAAGCCGCATAGGCCTCGGCCACACCGGCGATTTGCGGTGCATTTCGCGCGGTGTCCTGCAGCATCAGGCCGAAGGATTCGATTTCTGCCGGAATCTGCTGGGTCAGCTCGGATTGCTTGAGCCAGCGGGCCAGCGCATTGATCGCCTCGGCGCCGCTGTTCTGTTCGTCTTCGAGGAACAGCACGGAGTTGCCGATGACCTTGGCGCCGCCCTTGCGCAGCACGTCGATCAACTGTGCCTGCTGTTTGCGTGGCCACGGCCAGCGGCCAAGATTGCGGATCGACTCATCGTCGATCGCGACAATCGCAATGCGGTCCGACGGCGCTCGCTCGCGGGCGCGCACGCCGAGGTCATAGG
>JALYJV010000455.1 GCA_030775105.1 Pseudomonadota bacterium
ATGTACGGATTGACGTGACCCGGAATCCAGGTACTCATGTTGTACTGCAGCCAGTCGTCACCACTGCCCGGATCAGAGGGATAGTAGTAGTAATACCCACCGGCCTTCGCATCGCTCCTCAGCCCCGGCAGCGAAGCTGCCGACAGCACCGGAGCGCTGAGCGCGGGCAATGCCTTGATCGAAGCCAGACTGCGCGTGGTCGCAACGACCGGTGCGGTCAGCGCCGGCAACTGTTTCAAGCCCGACTGAAGACGCGGCAGCAAGGGGCCACCGGCCTGAGCCGCTGTACCGAACATCACCGCGACACCTGCAGCCACCAAACTGAGTCGTTTCATGATCTACCCCCCAACGCGTTGTTAAGTACATCGCCCGATTGCGACGTATCCTGACATTACTGGCGAGTAACACAACGCGTTTTGCCAACCAGTAGGCAATTTCCGACGTCGCGTCGGCAGCCTGCCTGTGACGGAGGTCTCCGGGCCGGCCTTTTTCAGGGTTTTTCGGGGCTTAGCCGACCCAACGACGGGCATTCGTGAACATCTGGAACCACGGCGTTTTGCTGGCATTGCGGTCCGGCCACCAGGAGCCGGTCACGCCGTGCACGCTGCGCTCGGGGTGCGGCATCAGGATGGTGACGCGGCCGTCGGTATTGCAGATCGACGTCATGCCGCCGGGCGAGCCGTTCGGGTTGTGCGGGTAGCGCTCGGCGACTTGGCCCTGCGGATTGAGATAGCGCATCGAGACCTGGCCGCCGAGCTCGATCGCGCCCTGATGGGTCGCTGATTCGAACACCGCGCGGCCTTCGCCGTGGGCGACGGCGATCGGCAGCTTCGCGCCAGCCATGCCGGCGAAGAACAGCGAGCGCGATTCGAGGATCTCGACCTGCGACCAGCGTGCTTCGAACTGCTCGCTGCGATTGCGGCGGAACATCGGCCAGTTCTCGGCGCCCGGCACGATGGACTTGAGCGCCGCCATCATCTGGCAGCCGTTGCAGACGCCGAGCGCAAAGCGGTCTTCGCGGGCGAAGAACTGCGCGAACTCTTCGCGGGCCCGCTCGTTGAACAGGATGGTCCGCGCCCAGCCCTGACCGGCGCCAAGCACGTCGCCGTAGGAGAACCCGCCGCAGGCGACAAGGCCGGCGAAGTCGTCGAGCTTGACGCGGCCGCTGAGCACGTCGGTCATGTGGACGTCCACAGATTCGAAGCCGGCAGCATGGAAGACCCAGGCCATCTCGTAATGACTGTTGACGCCCTGCTCGCGCAGGATCGCGACGCGCGGACGCCGACCGATGTTGCCCATCTCCACAGCCGCTGCCGGCTTGGCCGGCAGTTGCACGATCAGGCCCGTATCGTTCGCGGCGCCAAAACTCTCGAACTCTTCGCGCGTGCACTCAGGCTCGTCGCGCAGTGCGGCGATGCGATAGCTCAATTCGGCCCACGCGCGCTGCAGGGACTCGCGCGGCTGCACAAACACTTCGCGCTTGTCTGCGATCACCTCGACACGGTCCGCTGCGTTGGGCGTGCCGATATCGGAGATCGCGAGACCCGCTGCATTGCCGCGTGCCAGCACAGCGGCCACGTCTGCAGCACGCACCTGGATCACGTAGCCGAGTTCTTCGTTGAACAGCGCGGCGATGCCGTCACCGGCGTTCGAACCCAGATCGAGAGAAACACCGCAGTGACCGGCAAACGCCATTTCCGCGATGGTCACGAACAGGCCACCGTCGCTGCGGTCGTGGTAGGCAAGCAGCTGGCCGTCGACATTGAGTTGCTGGACCAGCTCGAACGCGGCCTTGAGGGACGCGGGCGTGTCCAGGTCGGGCGCAACATCACCGGTCTTTGCGTAGACCTGCGCGAGCGCGGAACCACCCAGGCGGTTCTTGCCTGCGCCCAGATCAACCAGCAGCAGGCGCGTATCGCCGGCATCGGTGATCAGCTGCGGTGTCAGGCTGCGGCGCACATCGCTGACCGGCGCGAACGCGGTGACGATCAGCGACAGTGGCGCGGTCTGCGCCTGCTGCTTTTCGTTCTTGGTCCACACGCTTTTCATCGACATCGAATCCTTGCCGACCGGAATCGCGATGCCGAGCTGCGGGCACAGTTCCGCACCAACCGCTTTCACGGTGTCGAACAGGCGTGCGTCTTCGTCGTACTGGCCGCAGGCGGCCATCCAGTTTGCCGACAGGCGGATGTCGCCGATCTTCGCAATCGGGGCTGCAGCGATGTTGAGCACGGCTTCGGCGACCGCCATGCGCCCGGAAGCGGGGCCATTGAGCAGCGCCAGCGGCGTGCGCTCGCCCATCGCCATCGCTTCGCCCGTCGTCGCCTCAAAGCCGGTTGCGGTGACTGCGCAATCCGCGACCGGCACCTGCCACGGACCGACCATCTGGTCACGCACGGTCAGGCCGCCGACGCTGCGGTCGCCAATCGTGATCAGGAAGTTCTTCGACGCGACCGCCGGCAACGCCATCAGGCGTGCAACAGCTTCAGCGATCTTGATGCCGGAGGTATCGAGCTTGGGAAACTGGGTGACGGCGCGCTGGGTCTTGCGCAGCATGCGCGGCGGTTTGCCGAGCAATACCGGCATCGGCATGTTCACTGTTGGCTGCTTGCCGAGTGCGTCTTCGACGAGCAGCGTGCGCTCTGCGGTTGCTGTGCCCACCACTGCATACGGGCAGCGCTCGCGCGCGCACAGCGCAGCGAAACGCTCGACGTTCTCCGCCGCGATCGCGAGCACGTAGCGCTCCTGCGATTCGTTGCACCAGATTTCCATCGGTGACAGCGCGGCATCAGCCGACAGCACGTCGCGCAGCTGGATGCGGCCGCCGCGATCATCGGCGTGGACGATTTCCGGCAGCGCATTGGAAATGCCACCGGCGCCGACGTCGTGAATGGAGAGAATTGGATTAGCATCGCCGAGCGCCCAGCAGGCGTCGACGACTTCCTGGCAACGCCGTTCGAGTTCCGGGTTCGCACGCTGCACGGACGCGAAGTCCAGCGCCTCGGTGCTGCTGCCGGTCGCCATCGACGACGCCGCGCCGCCGCCGAGACCGATCAGCATCGCCGGCCCGCCGAGCACGATCAGCTTCGCGCCTTCGGTGACTTCGAGCTTCTCGACATGACCGGCGCGAATGTTGCCGTAGCCGCCAGCGATCATGATCGGCTTGTGATAGCCGCGATTGCGGCCGTCCGGCGTGACCTGTTCGTAGCTGCGGAAATAGCCGTTGAGCGTGGGGCGGCCGAACTCGTTGCTGTACGCCGCCGCACCGATCGGGCCGTCGAGCATGATCTGCAGCGCGCTCGCCATGCGTGACGGTGTGCCCTGCTGCTGCAGTTCAGGCGTGGTTTCCCAGGCCTGCTCGAAACCCGGAATGCGCAGGTTCGATACCGAGAAGCCGGACAGGCCGGCCTTGGGCTTGCCACCGCGGCCGGTCGCGGCTTCGTCGCGAATCTCGCCGCCGGCACCGGTGCCTGCGCCCGGATGTGGCGAGATGCCGGTCGGGTGATTGTGCGTCTCGACCTTCATCAGGATGTGCACGGGCTCGTCGCGACCGCTCCAGCTGTGATCGCTGTCGGGGAACCAGCGCATCGCGGTGTGACCTTCGATGACCGCGGCATTGTCCTTGTACGCCGACAGCACACCTTCCGGCGCGGCGGCGTGGGTCAGGCGGATCATCTGGAACAGCGAGTGCGGCTGCGGCGCGCCGTCGACTTCGAAGTCGGCATTGAAGATTTTGTGCCGGCAATGTTCGCTGTTGACCTGCGCGAACATCATCAGCTCGGCGTCAGTCGGATTGTCGCCGACGGACTGATAGTGCCTGGCGAGATACTCCTGCTCGTCCTCCGACAGTGCGAGGCCCCATTCACGGTTGGCCGTGGCCAGCGCGGCGGCACCACCGCCCAGCACATCTACCGTGCGCAGCGCGCGACGCGGCTGGCTATCGAACACGTGCTGGAGCTGATCGGTGCTGCTCAGCACCGATTCCATCATCGGATCATGCAGCGCCGCCCAGGCCGCGGCGGGGAGTTCGCGGACGCCGCTCAGGTAGATCGCCCGGCCATGCTCGATCCGGCGCACGCCGCTCAGGCCGCAGACGCGGGCAATGTCGGTTGCCTTGCTCGACCACGGCGAGGTCGTGCCGACGCGCGGCACGAC
>JALYJV010000456.1 GCA_030775105.1 Pseudomonadota bacterium
GGCGAGACGCTGGTCGAAGGTGCGATTCGTGAGGCATTGGAAGAAACCCGCTGGCAGGTCACACCGACGCAGTTGCTTGGTCTCTATCACCACGATCCGGTCGACCTCCATTACGGCTTCCTGCGCGTGGCGTTTGTCGCCACCGCAGAGTGCGAACATCCGGAACTCAAACTGGATGACGGCATCGAACGCGCGCTGTGGATGAGCCGCGACGAAATTGCCGCAAGCGTGGCGATACACCGCAGTCCGATGGTGCTGCGCTGCGTGGATGATTACCTGTCCGGCACGCGGTATCCGCTGGATCTGATCGCGCACCTGTAGCGCTGCCGTGGCCGCTTCCGATCAACACGTCATCGTCGGCATGTCCGGCGGCGTTGATTCTTCGGTCAGCGCTTACCTGTTGAAGGAACAGGGCTACCGCGTTTCCGGCCTGTTCATGGTCAACTGGACCGAGGACGAAGAGGCCTATTGCAGCGCCGCCGAAGATTTCCAGGACGCGCGCCGTGTCTGCGAAGAACTCGATATTCCGCTGCACCGCGTGGATTTCTCGCGAGAATATCGTGAACGCGTGTTTGCGCAATTCCTTGCCGACTACGCAGCCGGCAAGACGCCGAACCCGGATGTGCTGTGCAACCGCGAGGTGAAGTTCCTGCCATTTCGCGAGTACGCGCTGCGGCTGGGCGCGGATTGCATCGCGACCGGCCACTACGCCCAGATCGAACAGCGCGATGATGGCCCGGCACTCCTGCGCGCGGTCGACGAAAACAAGGATCAGACCTACTTTCTCGGTGCGGTAAATCACGCGCACTTGCGTCAGGTGCTGTTCCCGGTCGGCGACCTGCCCAAGCCACAGGTGCGCGAGATCGCACAGCGCGCCGGCCTGCCCGTGCACACGAAGAAGGATTCCACCGGCATCTGCTTCATCGGTGAACGCGAGTTCCGCGACTTCCTGTCGCGCTACCTGACGCCCGAGCCCGGCCCGATCGTCGACGACAGCGGCAAACCGATCGGCAAGCACACTGGCCTGATGCACTACACGCTCGGCCAGCGCCGCGGCCTCGGCATCGGTGGCACCCGCGGCGGCAAGGAAGCGCCGTGGTTCGTCGTCGGCAAGGACCGTGCGAGCAACACGCTGATCGCCTCGCAGGACGAAGCTCATCCACGCCTGCTGGCAGGCAGCCTGCTGACCGGCACGTTCAACTGGCTTGCTCCGAAGCCGGCTGACGGCGCACAGCTGCATGCACGCATCCGTCACCGCCAGACCCTTCAGCCCTGCACAATCCACTTTCAGAGCGACGCCGTGGAAGTGTGCTTCGAAACGCCGCAGCGCGCGGCGGTCGCCGGCCAGTTCTGCGCCCTCTACGCAGGAGAGCGCTGTCTCGGTGGCGGAGAAATCGCCGAAGTCACCGATCTGCGAGCGATTCGCAACTAGTGGCCTGCAACAGAGGCATCGCTAGCGCCAAGCAGTTGGCATTCGCGCGTGGTGATTCCAGTTGTCTGACCCCGCAGGTGGGGTACTTGCGCACTCAAAAGGCGCACACTGCAGCGCCTTTGTGATCGTAGCAGAAGCCGATACGACTCACCTTTTCCGCTATAATTTCGCGCCGTTTTCGCTCGCCTTTCGCGCGCAAAACCGCTGACCTCAAGCCACTGCCGGGAGTTTCTAGCCATGACGGACAGCTACAAAGCGAAGTCCACGCTCAACGTTGGTTCCAAGACCTACAGCTACTACAGCCTCAAGGCCCTCGAACCGACTTTCAACACTGCCCGTCTGCCCTACTCCTACAAGATTCTCCTCGAGAACCTGTTGCGGCATGAAGATGGCATCAACACCACCAAGGTCGAAATCGACGCACTGGCCGGAGCCAACCTCGCCAAGCTGCCGTCCAAGGACATCAACTTCACGCCGGCGCGCGTGATCCTGCAGGACTTCACCGGTGTGCCCTGCGTGGTCGACCTCGCTGCCATGCGCGACGCGATCAAGACGCTCGGAGGCGACGCTGCCAAGGTCAATCCGCTGTGCCCGGTGGAACTGGTCATCGACCACTCGGTGATGATCGATCATTACGGCTCGAAGGACGCCCTTGATCTGAATGCCAAGGTCGAGTTCCAGCGCAACGAAGAGCGCTACACCTTCCTGCGCTGGGGCCAGGAAGCGCTGAAGAACTTCAAGGCGGTGCCGCCCGATACCGGCATCGTCCATCAGGTCAACATCGAATACCTCGCGCGCGTCGTGTTCGAAAACGACAAGGGCCTGCTCTACCCGGACAGCTGCTTCGGCACCGACTCGCACACCACGATGGTGAACGGCATCGGCGTGCTCGGCTGGGGCGTCGGCGGTATCGAAGCCGAAGCCGCAATGCTCGGCCAGCCGTCGTCGATGCTGATGCCGGAAGTCATCGGTGTGAAGGTCAGCGGCAAGCTGGCTGAAGGCGCCACCGCGACCGACCTCGTGCTGACCGTCACCGAGATGCTGCGCAAGCGCGGCGTCGTCGAGAAGTTCGTCGAATTCTTCGGCCCGGGTCTCGCCAATCTTTCAGCTTCGGATCGCAACACGATCGCCAACATGGGCCCGGAATACGGCGCCACCTGCGGCATCTTCCCGATCGACGTCGAAACCCTGAACTACCTGCGCCTGACCGGCCGCAGCGAGCAGCAGATCGCCGTCGTCGAGGCTTACGCCAAGGCGCAGGGCATGTGGTGGACGCCGGATGCACCGGAAGCCGAGTACACCGACGTGCTGACGCTCGACCTCGGCAGCATCAAGCCGTCGCTCGCCGGTCCGAAGCGCCCGCAGGATCGCGTGCTGCTCACCGACGTCAAGGCCAACTTCAAGAAGGCTTTTGAAGCCGAACAGAAGGCACGTCCGTCGAAGGGCGCCGCCACCGTCACCGACAATGGCAAGACCTTCGAACTGAAGGACGGCGCGGTGATGATCGCGGCGATCACCTCCTGCACCAACACTTCGAATCCGAGCGTGCTGATCGGCGCCGGCCTGCTCGCCAAGAAGGCGCGCGCGCTGGGCCTCACCAGCAAGCCCTGGGTCAAGACCTCGCTGGCACCGGGATCGCTTGCGGTTACCGAGTACCTCAACAAGGCCGGCCTGATCGAGGACCTCGAACACCTCGGCTTCTACGTCACCGCCTACGGCTGCACGACCTGCATCGGCAACTCCGGTCCGCTCAACGAGCCGCTCGGCAAGGCGATCAACGACAACACGCTGAGTGTTTCGGCCGTGCTGTCGGGCAACCGCAACTTCGAGGGTCGCGTCCACCAGGACGTGCGCATGAACTACCTCGCCTCGCCGCCGCTGGTCGTCGCCTACGCGATCGCCGGCAGCACCGACATCGATCTCACGACCGAACCGCTCGGCAAGGGCAAGGACGGCAAGGACGTCTTCCTCAAGGACATCTGGCCGACCAATGCGGAAATCCAGGAAGTCGTTGCCAAGGCCGTCACCGCCGAAGGCTTCAAGAAGAGCTACGCCGACGTGCTCAAGGGCGACGCCCGCTGGCAGTCGATCAAGATCAGCAAGTCGGAAACCTACCCGTGGGACAGCAAGTCGACCTACATCGCCAATCCGCCTTACTTCAAGGGCATGACGATGACACCACCGGGCATCCAGCCGATCAAGGGCGCACGTGCACTCGCGGTGCTGGGTGACTCGATCACGACGGACCACATCTCGCCGGCCGGCGACATCAAGAAGGACGGCCCTGCAGGCAAGTACCTCGAAGAACACGGCGTCAAGAAAGCCGACTTCAACAGCTTCGGCTCACGCCGCGGCAATCACGAGATCATGATGCGCGGCACGTTTGCAAATACGCGCATCAAGAACTCGATGACCCCGGGCGTCGAAGGTGGCGTGTCGCGTCACTACAACGGCGCCGCCGGTCCGGTCGAGCCGATCTATGACGTGGCCATGAAATACCAGAAGGAAGGCACCCCGCTGGTCGTCCTCGCCGGCAAGGAATACGGCACCGGCTCCTCGCGTGACTGGGCCGCCAAGGGCACCATCCTGCTCGGCGTCAAGGCCGTGATCTCGGAATCCTTCGAGCGCATCCACCGCGCCAACCTCGTCGGCATGGGCGTGCTGCCGCTGAACTTCGTCGACGGTCAGACCGCGGTCAGCCTCGGCCTCGACGGCTCCGAAGTGTTCGACTTCGACGGCCTGAAGAACGGCGCCGGAGAAGTCGGCGTGACCGCAAAGAAAGCTGACGGCAAGTCGGTCTCCTTCAAGGCCAAGGTGCGCATCAACACGCCGATGGAGTGGGAATACTACGAACACGGCGGCGTGTTGAACTACATGCTGCGCCAGATGGCGAAGTAAGCCCTTCAAGCGTCCGTTGTATAGAAAAGGGTCGCGCAAGCGGCCCTTTTTCTTTGCCACGGATTTGACTGCCCCCCCTTGTGCAGCACTGCCCGTTCAATGCTTCAATAAGCCATGCGCCTCAACAAGTTCATCAGCGAAACCGGAGTCTGCTCGCGGCGCGAGGCGGATGGCTGGATCGAGCAGGGCCGCGTCACCCTCAACGGTGCAGTTGCGGTGCTGGGCACGCAGGTCAATAACGGCGATGAAGTCTGCGTTGACGGTCGCCCGGTCGGCCAGAGCAAGAAGAATGTCTACATCGCGCTGAACAAGCCGGTCGGCATCACCTGCACGACCGAACGTCACATTGCCGACAACATCATCGACTTCGTCGGCCATCGTGATCGCATCTTCCCGATCGGCCGCCTAGACAAGCCTTCGGAAGGCCTGATCCTGCTGACCAACAACGGCGACATCGTCAACGAGATCCTGCGCGCCGAGCACGATCACGAGAAGGAATACATCGTCACCGTCGATCGCCCGCTGACGCCAGAGTTCGTCAGACACATGGCGGCGGGCGTGGAGATTCTGGATACGCTGACCAAACCCTGCGTGGTTACTGCCGAAGGCCGCAATGTCTTTCGCATCACGCTGACGCAGGGGCTTAACCGGCAGATCCGCCGCATGTGCGATGTGTTCGACTACAAGGTCTGGCGCCTGCAGCGCGTGCGCATCATGAACGTTCACCTCGGCAGCCTGCCGATCGGCCAATGGCGCGACCTCAATGCCGATGAGCTGCGTGACCTGTTGCCGGACAAGGAACTCGTCCCCAGTCAGACCGCGACTCCGGGCCAGAAGCCGAAAGCCGTCGAGCCCAGACCAAAGGCCGTGCCCAAACCCAGGCCGAGCCCGGCCTCGGCGCCGTCGGACGGCCGCGTTGATCCCTGGGCGAACGCACGCAAGAGACGCTGACGCCAGCGTCATCAATGCTGGTTCAGCCGGGGTGCAGCCAGCGTTCAGGGGACGCCAGTGGCGCGGCTATTGCGTAGGAAATTCCCGTACACTTCCGCCCGTTCCCTATCCCAGCACTGGCACTCGGCTTCCCGCATGACTACTCGCGTCGTCTTCAACCAGAAAGGTGGTGTGGGCAAGACCACCATCGTCTGCAACCTCGCCGCCATCGCCGCCAGCCGCGGCCTGCGCACACTGGTCATCGATCTGGACACTCAGGGCAACGCGACGCAGTACCTCACGGGCAGCGCGGCGAGCCAGCCGGATCGCAGCATCGGCGATTTCTTTGAATCGATGCTGAGCTTCTCGATCAACCCGGCACCGTTCGTGACATTCACGAGCAACACCGCGTTCGAGAATCTGGATGTCGTTGCGGCGGATCGTCGTCTCGACGAACTGGCCGTCAAGCTCGAAGCCAAGCAGAAGATCTACAAATTCCGCGACAGCCTGCGCAAGCTGCGCGGCTACGACGCGATTTTCATCGACACGCCGCCGGCACTGAATTTCTACTCGCGCTCGGCGCTGATCGCCGCTGACCGCGTGCTGATTCCGTTCGACTGCGACGAATTCGCACGTCAGGCGCTGTACTCGCTGCTCGACAACATCGACGAAGTCCGCGCCGACCACAACGAGAACCTGACAGTCGAAGGCATCGTCGTGAATCAGTACCAGTCACGCTCGCGCCTGCCTGCACGCATGGTCGAGGAACTGAAGGCCGAAGGCCGCCCAGTGCTTGATCAGGTCGTCAGCAGCTCGGTGCGCGTGAAGGAGTCGCACGAACAACATACGCCGCTGGTGTTTCTTGAGAAAAACCACCGCGTCACGCAGGAATATGTCGCGTTGTACGACCGGCTGATGAAAGGCTGACAAGCAGGAACCGTGTCAGTCGTCAGCACTGCTGCCGGCTGGACGCGACAACGTGGGACGCAGCTTCGGGGGAAGCAATGAACAAGCGACTGGCAATCCTTTTGGCAGCGAGCTTCATTGCCGCGTGCTCCAACAATGACAACGACAACTCGAATGCGCCGCCGACGACTGGCGTCGCTGAGCTCTGCGTCAACAGCGACTGCGGCGAACGCACGATCCTGCTCGATCTGCCCGGCGCGGAGAATCTGATCTTCTCATCCGATGGCCGCCTGTTCGTCAGCGGCGGCTCGGGCCTGTTCGAGATCCACAAGAACGACGACGGCACATTCCGCGCCGACCAGATCTCGACCGAGACGGTGGGTTTCACCGGCCTCGCGATCCGCGACGGCTATCTCTACGCCTCCAGCGGTGATGGTCGCCTCTGGGCGGGCAGGATCACCGCGACACCAGAGATCGCACCGATCAACAACATGACCGGCATGTGCATCGCCAACGGCACAGCGCTGGGGTCGGACGGTAATATCTATGTCGTCGACGAGCCACTGAACATCTGCGTACCGGATCCAAAGATCAAACGCTTCACGATCGACCCGTCTGATCCGCTGAAGATCATCAATGAAGAAGTCTGGGTGCAGGGCAGCGCGCTGGGTCTGCTCTCCGTCGGCATCGGCAACACGCTGCGCTTCCCGAACGGTCTGCAGAGCGACGGCAATATCTTCTACGGCACCGACGGCGGCAGCATCTTCAGTGTCGAGCTGCTCGCGGATGGCAGCGCCGGGCCGGTCACGCCGATCTTCTTTGAAGTCGATATCCACGACGATCTGGGACTTGTCGACGATGGCGTGCTGCTCGCGAACTTCCTGACCGGCCGCATCACGCTGATTTCGCGTGATGGCGTGTTCCTGCAGGGAACGGCCCCAGGCACGTTCATATTCCCTTCGTCAGTGCGCCTCGGTCGACCACCGATGTTCGAACCGACGGATATTGTCGTGACGGAAACGGGCTTGCTCGTCGACCAGAGCTTGCCGCTGGATCATCTGAGCGTGTTTCGGCGCAAGCAGTAGGCTCGGCGCTGGTCTCTCGATACACCGAGCGCTGCGCGCTCGGCACTCGAGACGAACGGAGTGTTTTTGTGCCGTCACAAAAACGCCCGTTCGGGTCGAGTGCCGGCGAAGCCGGTGTATCGAGACCGCGGAGCCGAACCCTCAGGTCCCCGTCAGATCATCAAAGAACTTCTTCGCTTTGCCGAGCCATGAGCTGGCCTCGGGATGGTGCTTGCCGCCGCCGTCGTCGAGTGTCGCGCCGAACTGTTTGAGCAGCTCCTTCTGCGCCTTGTTGAGCTTGACCGGGGTTTCGACCATCACGTTGCAGTAGAGATCGCCCGTCTGTGAACTGCGCACGGAGCGCACGCCGCGACCGCGCAGGCGGAACTGACGTCCGCTCTGGGTACCTTCCGGAATATCCATCTCGACCTTGCCTTCCAGTGTCGGCACTTCGATCGTGCCGCCGAGCGCAGCTGAGACGATCGAGATCGGCACCGTGCAATGCAGGTCATCGTTGTCGCGCTCGAACATCTCGTGCGGCTTGACCGTGATCTGCACGTAGAGATCGCCGTTCTGTGAACCGCGTTCGCCGGCTTCGCCTTCACCGTTGAGGCGAATCCGATCACCGGTATCGACACCAGACGGCACCTTGACCTCAAGCGTCTTCTCGCGGCGCAGCTTGCCGGCGCCACGGCAGGGCTTGCAGGGATCGGTGACGACCGAACCACGACCGCGACACTGCGGGCAGGTCTGCTGCATCACGAAGAAGCCCTGCTGCACGCGCACCTGCCCGGCGCCCTTGCAGGTCGGACAGGCCGGCGGCTTCTTGGAATCCGCGGTGCCGTGGCCGTCGCAGGCTTCGCAATCGGCCCAGCTCGGAATGCGGATGGATTCGGTCGTGCCGAAAACCGCCTGCTCCAGCGTGAGCTCCATCATGTAGCGCAGGTCAGCACCGCGCCGCGGGCCGCTGCGACCGCCGCCATTGCCACCGAAGATGTCGGCGAACACATCGCCGAACATGTCGGCAAAACCGCCACCGCCGAATCCGCCGCCGCCACCACCGCTGCGCTGCAGGCCTTCGTGACCGTACTTGTCGTAGACCGCGCGCTTCTGCGTATCGGTCAGCACTTCGTAGGCTTCGCTGGCTTCCTTGAACTGCTCTTCCGCGGCCTTGTCGCCGGGATTGCGGTCGGGGTGAAACTTCATCGCAAGGCGACGATAGGACTTCTTCAGCTCGTCGTCAGCGGCCCCTTTCGAGACCCCCAGAACTTCGTAATAGTCGCGCTTGCTCATGTTCGTGAGGCGTGATGTGTGCGAATACCCTGCCCACTCACCGCCGATCCCCTAAAAATTCATTGCGGTACAGAAACGAAAAAGAGGTGAGGCGAGAGTTCCCATTCTCCGCGCCTCACCCCTCAGGCTATTCAGCCCTTACTTCTTGTCTTTGACTTCGGTGAACTCGGCATCGACGACATCGTCGTTCGGTGCTGAACCACCCGCCGCGCCACCTGCAGCGCCGCCGGTCTGCTCTGCACCCTTCTGGGCGTAGACGCGTTCCATCAGCTTGCCGGAAGCCTGCGCCAGCGCTTCGCTCTTGGTCTGGATGTCGGCCGGGTCGTCGCCCTTGATCGCTTCGCGCGCTGCGGTGACCGCGGCTTCGATAGCCGACTTCTCGTCGGCTTCGACCTGCTCGCCGAGATCCTTCAGCGACTTCTCGACCGCGTTGACCATCTGCTCGGCCTGGTTGCGCGCCGTGATCAGCTCGTTGAACTTGCGATCTTCCTCGGCATGCGCCTCCGCGTCCTTCACCATCGCCTGGATCTCGGCTTCGCTGAGACCCGAGTTCGCGGTGATGCGGATCGACTGTTCCTTGCCGGTCGCCTTGTCCTTCGCGGTGACATGCAGGATGCCGTTGGCGTCGATGTCGAAGACGACCTCGACCTGCGGCACGCCGCGCGGCGCGGCACCGATGCCGGTCAGGTCGAACCGACCCAGCGACTTGTTCGCCGAAGCGATCTCGCGCTCGCCCTGGTAGACCTGGATCGTCACCGCGGTCTGGTTGTCTTCCGCCGTCGTGAACGACTCCGACTTCTTGGTCGGGATCGTCGTGTTCTTCTCGATCAGCTTGGTCATCTTGCCGCCCAGCGTCTCGATGCCCAGCGACAGCGGCGTCACGTCGAGCAGCAGCACGTCCTTGCGGTCGCCCGACAGCACGGCGCCCTGAATCGCGGCGCCAGCGGCGACGGCCTCATCCGGGTTCACGTCCTTGCGCGGCTCCTTGCCGAAGAAGTTCTTGACCGCTTCCTGGACCTTGGGCATGCGCGTCTGGCCGCCGACGAGAATGATGTCGTCGATTTCCGAAGCCTTGAGGCCGGCGTCGGCCAGCGCGGTGCGAACCGGCTTCATCGAGTTCTCGATGAGGTCATCGACCAGCGATTCGAGCTTGGCGCGCGACAGCTTGAGGGTGAGATGCTTCGGGCCGGTCGCATCCGCCGTGATGTACGGCAGGTTGACCTCGGTCTGCGAGGTCGACGACAGCTCGATCTTGGCTTTCTCCGCAGCATCCTTGAGACGCTGCAGCGCAAGCGGATCCTTGTGCAGGTCGATGCCCTGCTCCTTCTGGAACTCGGCCGCGATGTACTCGATCACGCGCTGATCGAAGTCCTCACCGCCGAGGAAGGTGTCGCCGTTGGTGGCGAGCACTTCGAACTGCTTTTCGCCGTCCACATCGGCAATCTCGATGATCGAGATGTCGAAAGTGCCGCCGCCGAGGTCATACACGGCAACCTTCTTGTCGCCGGTGACCTTGTCGAGACCGAAGGCCAGCGCAGCGGCGGTCGGTTCGTTGATGATGCGCTTGACGTCCAGACCCGCGATGCGGCCGGCGTCCTTGGTCGCCTGGCGCTGCGAGTCATTGAAGTAGGCCGGCACCGTGATGACGGCTTCGGTGACCGGGTGGCCGAGATAGTCTTCGGCGGTCTTCTTCATCTTCATCAGGACCTGCGCCGAAACCTGCTGCGGCGCGAGCTTCTGATCCTTGGCCTGTACCCAGGCGTCGCCGTTGTCGGCCTTGATGATCTTGAACGGGGAATGCTTGATCGCCTTCTGCACTTCCTTGTCTTCAAAGCGGCGACCGATCAGGCGCTTGAACGCGTACAGCGTGTCATGCGGATTGGTCACGGCCTGGCGCTTGGCGGCGCGGCCGACGATCGGCTGCGGCTCGTTGGTATAGGCGACGATGGACGGTGTGGTGCGCTCGCCTTCAGCGTTTTCGATCACGCGAACGCTGCCGCCGTCCATGATGGCGACGCAGCTGTTGGTGGTGCCGAGGTCGATGCCGATGATCTTGGACATGGGTGCTCCGAAAATATTCAGGGTTCAGATTTGTGTGGGAAACAGCGCCTGGCGGCGCTGTTCGTTGATGCTGTGACCAGTTATTTGCGGCTAGGCCCGGTTTTTCAAGGGGCCGCAGCCGGCGCCTTGGACACCACGACCATCGCCGGGCGCAGCAGGCGTTCGTGCAGGCGGTAGCCTTTCTGCATGACGTTGAGCACGTGGTTGGGCGGCAGGTCTGCCGACTCCGCCATCGTCATCGCCTGATGCAGCTCCGGGTTGAAGGCGTCGCCAACCGGGTTGATCGCCTGAACGCCGCCCTTCTCGAGCACGCTCATCAGCTGACGCCAGGTCAGCTGCATGCCGTCGGCCATGGCCTTGGCCGGACCTTCTGCGCCAACGGCGGCCTGCATGCCCAGCTCCAGACTGTCGATGACCGCGAGCAACTCGCCGATGAGCCTTTCGTTGGCGTACTTGAGACTGCTCTGCGCATCGCGTTCAAGGCGGCGGCGCGAGTTCTCGAATTCGGCCATCGTGCGTAGCTGCGCGTCCTTGGCGTCCTGCGCCTGCTGCTGAGCTGCTGCGAGCTCGCGCGTCAGTGCGTCGAGCGGGCTTTCAGGCGAGGCGTCCGCTGCATCGTCTGCAGCCGGCGTAGTCGTGTCCGGTTGTTGGCTCATCGTCATCTGTCGTGTTGCGTGTGGGTCTTTCGCCCCGAAAACTGCCGTTCGGCCGCGAAAAGGGGCGCAATCATAGCCGGGCCGCGTCGCGAACGCCGCCACGCCAGCTGCGGAGCGGCGCTTGCGCCACCCCCGCGTGACCTAACTGGGGTTCAGCTCTCGGCTTTCAAGCCCACAGACAGCGCGCGGGCAGTCTCCTGGACCAGCGGAATGATGCGCGAATACGACATGCGCGTCGGCCCGATCACGCCAAGCACGCCGGCCACCCGCCCGGCCACGTAGTACGGCGTGGTGACGACGCTGCACTCGTCGAGCACGCGGTAGCCGGACTCGTCGCCGATGAATATCTGCAGGCCATCCGCGGCCAGGCACTGATCGAACAGCATCAGCATGTCGCGCTTGCGGTCCAGCGCATCGAACAGGCCGCGCAGGCGGCCCACGTCGGCCAACTCATGGAAACCCATCAGGTTGGGGCCACCGGCCACCACGTAGTCGCTCTCGCCGACATCACTCATCGCCCGCTCGGCCATGGTCGCGGCGTCGCGCAGCATCAGATTGATGCGCGCCTGGGTATCACCCGCGTCCTGGGCCAGGGCCTGGCGCAGGTTGACCAGATCATGGCCAGCGAAGCGCTCGTTGAGCAGCGTCGCGTAGCGGGTCAGCTCGTCAGCGCCATACGGGCGCTCGGTGTGGAGGATGCGGTTCTGCACCTCGCGCTGATTGACGACGAGTATCGCCAGCACGCGGCTGCCGGACAGCGACAGGAATTCGATGCGGCGCAGGATCGCCAGATTGCGCCGCGGCACGGTGACCACGCCGGCCATCTGCGTCATCCGCGACAGCAGGTTCGATGCCGCCTGCACCATGTCCGGCACGCTGCGATCGCCGGGCACGAGGTCTTCGACAATCTGCTCCTGCTCGGCATCGCTCAGCGATTCCGGTGCCAGCAATGTATCGACGAAGTAGCGATAACCGCGCGTGGTCGGAATGCGCCCGGCCGAGGTGTGCGGCGAAGCGACGAAACCCATCTCGTCGAGATCGGCCATCACGTTGCGGATTGTCGCTGGCGACAGGTCCAACCCCGCCATCCGCGACAGCGTGCGCGAACCGACAGGCTGGCCGTCATGGATATAACGCTCAACGAGCAGCTTGAGCAGTTCGGCAGCGCGGGGATCCAGCGCGCCCTTATCTGGGGATTGGGACATATAAGGAAAATGAAGCAGTCGGGCGCGCTTTTCAAGCGCGGGTCGGTCAGAATCGCGTCGCTGAGAATCGCACCGCAATCGTGCTACCTTTTTCCCGCCCCCCTGCTCCACGTCCCTCCCGGCCCTCATGTCTGATTTCCAAACCGTTGGACTGATCGGCCGCCGGGCGGACACGCGCGTGGCACCGACCCTGCTCCAGCTCTGCGACAGCCTGCTTGAGCTGGGCCGCACCGTGCTGGTGGAACAGGGCGCCGTCGGTCTGGAAGCCTGCGCGGCGGAACGAACGACGCGCGCGGAAATGGCGAAGCGCTGCGATCTGGTCGTCGTTGTCGGTGGCGACGGCACCCTGCTGTCGGTCGCTCGCGCGCTGACCCCGCATGGCGTGCCGATCCTTGGCGTCAATCAGGGCCGCCTCGGCTTCATGGTCGATGTCGCCCCCAACGAAATCCGCGAGACCCTGCGCGCGGTCTTTGCCGGCGAGTACGAGCGCGAGGAACGCCTGCTTCTGGAAGCGCGCATCCAGCGCAGTGATCGCACGATCGGCCCCTTTCTTGCGATCAACGACGTCGTGATCCGCAATCAGGCGTCGATCCGCATGCTGGAATTCGAGACCTGGCTCGACGACGAGTTCATCTCCCAACATCGCGCTGACGGCTTCATCGTCTCCTCGCCGACCGGCTCCACGGCCTACGCACTCTCTGGCGGCGGCCCGGTACTGCATCCCGGCCTGGAAGCCATCGCCCTGGTGCCGATCTGCCCGCATACGTTGTCCGATCGCCCGATCGTGGTCGGCGCTCGCCAGGCCGTCCGCATCATCCTGCGCGGCAGCGTCTCGGCCGTCGCCATGTGCACCTGCGACGGCCAGAACAGCGAAATCCTCGGCCCCGGTGAAATCCTCGAAGTGCGCGCGGCGCCGTCGCGGATGAGCCTGATCCACCCCAAGGGCTACAGCTACTTCAACATCCTGCGCAACAAGCTGCATTGGGGCCGCGGGCCGATCCTGAATTCTGAAACCAGTTGAAGTGTCGCTTCCAGCATGTTGAAAGCGCTTAATATTTCTAATCTCGCCCTGATTGACTCGCTCGACCTCGAGTGGGCTCCGGGCTTCAACGTCCTGACCGGCGAAACCGGTGCCGGCAAGTCGATTCTGATCGACGCGATCGGCCTCGCCATCGGCACCCGCGCCGACATCGGCCAGGTCCGCAACGGTGCCGAGCGCGCTGAAGTCAGCGCCGAGTTCCAGATCGACAAGGACGGCGCCGCGCTGCGCTGGCTGCGCGAACAGACCCTCGAAGACGCCGACGATCCGCTCACCGTCGTCATCCGCCGCGTGGTGCAGGCCGGCGGCCGCGGCCGAGCCTTCGTCAACGGCTCGCCGGTCACCGCCGCGCAACTGCGTGCGCTCGGCGAACTGCTGGTCGACATCTTCGGTCAGTCCGAAAGCCAGACCCTGCTGCGCGCCGACATCCAGCGCGAACTGCTCGACGGCTACGGCAAGCACACCGCTGAACTCAAGGCTGTCGCCAGCGCTGCCGAAGCGGTCACGGCCATCGACGCCGAAATCGAAACGCTGCGCAGCGCCGCCAAGGGCGATCCGGCGCAGATCGACTTCCTGCGCTTCCAGGTTCAGGAGCTCGACGCGCTCAAACTCGAAAACGGCGAACTCGAACAGCTCGACATCGATCACCGCCGCCTCGCCAGCGCCGGCCGCCTGCTGCAGGACGGCGGCACTGCGCAGGAGAAGCTCTACAGCGGCGACGACACCGTCTACGACCAGCTCAGCCAGGTACACAGCCTGGTCAATGGCCTGATTCCGCTGCACGCGGATTTCCAGTCCGCCGCGGACGCGATCAGCGGCGCACAGGCGCAGATCCAGGATGCCGCCGACACCATCCGCCGCGTGCTCGATCACATGGAGCTCGACCCGGTGCGTCTGCAGAGCGTCGAGTCGCGCCTGCAGGCGATCCACGACACTGCGCGCAAACATCGCGTGCGCCCGGACTCGCTGCGCGCCCATCACACCCAGCTTGCGGAAAATCTCGACCGCCTCGCCCACGCCTCCGAGAATCTCGAGGCGCTGGAGCGCAAGCGCAAGGACGCCGTCGCCCACTATCGCAAGCAGTGCAGCGTACTCAGCGCCGCGCGCGTCAAGTCCGCCAAGCGCTTTTCGCTAGGCGTCACCAGCGTGGTCAAGACATTGGGCATGGCCAGCGCGCAGTTCATCACCGTGGTTGAAGCAGACAGCGCCGCGCCGATCAGCGTGCACGGCACCGACGACATCCGCTTCGACTTCACCGCCAATCCCGGCCAGCCGGCGAAAGC
>JALYJV010000457.1 GCA_030775105.1 Pseudomonadota bacterium
CGCAGTGGCGTACTTCCTGTTCTCGCACTGCGTGAGCCGGATGCAAGGCGCCGCCAGCAGTCAGCGTGGCCTGTTCAACTACCGGCAGATCAAGCCGATCGACATCATCCTCGCGCGCACACTGACAGAAGCCGTGATGATGCTGGTCGTCGCGGGGGTGTTCGTGCTGGGCTGGATCTGGTTCGGTCAGCCGATGCGGATCCAGGACCCGCTGATGATGTTTGCGGCACTGCTGTTGCTGTATGTGCTGGGTGTCGCGCTGGGGCTGATCTTCGAGGTCTATGGCACGGTCTTTCCGGACATGCGCCGCATATTCGGCATGGCCATGCGCCCGATGCTGTTCATCTCCGGACTGTTTTTCTCGATGGAGATGGTGCCGCATGTGTACAGGCCGCTGCTGTTCTGGAACCCGGTACTCCATGCGGTGGATCTGGTGCGCGATGCGGTGATTCACGGCTATACCTCGCCGGGCAGTCTGCTGTATGTCTGCTGCTGCGCTCTGGTGCTGCTGTTTTTTGGTCTGTCGGCATACCGCCGTTATCTGTATCGGTTGATCTGACGGCCATGATCGAACTCAGTAACGTCACCAAGTCGTACTGGCAGCTCGGATTCTCGCGCTACTATGTGCTGCGCAATCTGTCGCTGCAGCTGCCGTCACGCACCCACGTCGGCATCGTCGGGCGCAACGGCGCCGGCAAAAGCACCCTGCTGAGGCTGATCGGCGGCATCGAGCTGCCGGATTCGGGTACGGTAAGCTCGGATGGCGGGATCTCACCGCCGCTCGGATTGGCCAGCGGTTTCGCAACCAAGGTGTCCGGCCACGACAACGCGAAATTCGTCTGCCGCATCAATGGCGACGACGCCGAAACCGAGCGTGAGCGGGTTGCCTTCATCCGCAGCTTCTCGGAGCTGGGCGAGTTCTTCGATCGGCCGGTGAACAACTATTCGTCCGGCATGAAGGCGCGCCTAGCGTTTTCGATCAGCATGTCATTTGACTACGATTACTATCTGATTGACGAGCTCACCGCAGTCGGCGATCAGAACTTCCGCAAGAAGGCCAAGGCCACGTTCGCGGAGAAGAAGGGCAAGGCGAGCATCATCATGGTGAGTCACAATCTCGAAGGCCTGAAGCGCGACTGCCAGTGCGGCGTCTATATAACGCGCAACAACGCCACGTTCTACGATGACATCGGCGATGCCATCACGGCTTATCAAAAGGATCACCACCAGCCATGAGCGTCACGATACTGGACAGACTCAAGTTGTCCACGCTGCGCCCGACGACGCGCCGCTACCTGATCGCGGTCGGCTTGCCGACCCTGCTGACGCTGTTCTACCTCGCGCTGTTTGCGGCCGACGGCTATGTCAGCCGTGCGCAGGTGATGGTCGAGCACGAGAGCACACCTGGGCTGGCCGCTGCGGCGGAGATGACGCTCGGCGCCCTGTCGCTGGGCAGTCAGAGCACCAAGCAGGACGCTCTGGTCGTGCAGACCTTCATGCAGTCGCGCGCAATGCTCAATTACCTGGAGAAGGAGGTGGGTCTGCGTGCGCACTACAGCGCCAGTGGCGTTGATTTCTGGGGGCGGCTGTCCGCCGATGCTTCCGAGGAAGATTTTCTCGAGTACTTCCGCAAGCGGTTGACGACGGATGTCGACGATGCGACGAACGTCATCGATGTCGAGTACGTGGCCTACGATGCGGAGTTCGCTGAGCGCGTGGCGCGGCTGATCGTCAAGCGGTCCGAAACCTTCGTCAACGAGATTGGCCAGCACCTGGCGCGCGAGCAGCTCAGTTTCGTGAATGCGGAAGTCGAGAAGGCACATCAGCGTGTGCAGGACACTTCGCGTGCGCTAATTCTTTTGCAACGCAAGTACGATCTGTTCAGTCCGGAGAAGGAGTCCGAATCCACTGGTCTCATCCTGTCTGGGCTGAATCAGGAGCTGAGCATGCAGCGGGTCGAGCTGAAATCACTGTCGGCATACCTCAACCCGAAGGCGCCGGAAGTACGGGTTGCGCAGGCACGAATCGAAGCGCTGGAAAGCCAGATCGCCGGGGAGCAGCGCAAGCTCGTCGGTGGTGACAGCAGCGGTTTGAATGATGCACTGCTGGCCTACCAGGATGCGCAGGTGAATGTGACCCTGGCGGGCGAGGTCTACAAGGCGGCACTGGCCTCCCTCGAAACCACGCGTCTGGGCGCTCTGCGCAAGGTGAAGTATCTGGTGGCCCTGTCCGAGCCCAGTGCACCGGACGAGGCCGAACACCCGCGGATCTGGTACTGGACCGCGACCATCTTTGTTTTTTTGAATCTGCTCTACTTCGTTGCCGGTCTGGTGATCGCGACGATTGAAGATCACCGGGAATGACCATGATGCGTGCAGCCTTGATGATGTCGGTGCTGAGCTTGCTGCCAATCGGTGCGGCTTCGGCGCAGCAGGACCTGACCGCGCCATTTTCGCAGACGACGCCCCAGGCCACGCCATCGCCGACCATGCCGCCGTTGCAGCAGCAACAGCAGCCGGCTTCCGACGCGCCGCCGATTCCGGGCGCGACGATGCTGGAAACGCCCGAGGAGATCGGCGGTGTTTTTGGCGCCGGCCTGTTCAAGGGCAAGTTCGCCCAGCAGTCTTTCAGTGGATTCAATCCGGGTTATGCGATTGCGGTGGGCGATCGCATCGACCTCAAGCTGTGGGGCGCTGTCGAGCTGAACATCATCCTGACGGTAGATTCGCAGGGCAACGTCTTCGTGCCACGCGTGGGGCCGGTCGCGGTGGCCAACATTCGCAACTCGGAGCTCAACGAGCTTGTTGGCAGCAAGGTTCGCTCGATCTATCGCGAGAATGTCGGCGTCTATGCGGCGCTGGCCAATGCCGAGCCGGTCAAGGTATTCGTTACCGGCTATGTGAAGTCGCCCGGTCTGTACGGCGCGTACGCCTCGGATTCCTTGCTGCATTTCCTCGATCTGGCCGGTGGTGTTTCGCCAACCAAGGGCAGCTTCCTCGACATCCGCGTGCTGCGTGCGGGCAATGCTGTCGGGCGATTCAATCTTTACGACTTCCTGTTGAACGGCACACTGCCGCTGTTCCAGTTCCAGGATGGCGACACCATCGTTGTTTGGCCGCAGAAGTCGGTGGCCAGGGTCGATGGTCTGGTGCGCAACGCGGCGCAGTTCGAGTTCGACGGCACGATTGCACTGCCTGATCTGCTGGCGATGGCGGGCGCTGATCCGCGCGCAACGCATGTGCTGCTGGTGCGCAACCAGGCACCGGCGCGCGAGGTCAAATATCTTTCGGTCAGGAACGATGCACTTGCCGACATCAAGGTCATGTCCGGCGATGCGGTCTCGGTGTTCGCTGATCGCCAGGTGGGATCGATCGTCGCCCGCATCGAGGGCGAGTACGAGGGCTTGAGTCAGGTCGCGCTGCCCTACAAC
>JALYJV010000458.1 GCA_030775105.1 Pseudomonadota bacterium
GTCCACCGCCACTCAGCAGCAGCAAGGCCAGCCAGCCCATCGCGCCGCCACCCTCCTCCGAATCTAGATCCGAATTCGTGGTTGGCACGGCCGTTGGTGTCGCAATCGCCGTCGGCGTCGGCGTAACCGCCGGTTCTCCCGGTGTCGCGCTCGGCGTTGCTGTCGGCATCGGCGTTGCTGTCGGCCAGTTGGTGACATATGGCGTCGGCACCGGCGTACCCGTCGGCAGCTGAGTCGGCGTCGCGCTTGGCGTTGCGGTAGGTATTGCCGTGGGGGTGGGGGTGGGGATCGCGCTCGGCGTCGGTGTCGGCGTTGCAGTCGCTGTCGGACTCGGCGTCGGAGTCGCGCTGCCTTCACAGACATTGCCGATACCATCGTTGTCCGTATCCGCCTGATCGGTGTTCGCCGCATTCGGACAGTTGTCGAGCCCGTCGACGACAAGATCCTTGTCGCTGTCGACCGGACGGCCGCCGGGATCGTTGGCGACCGGATACGGCAGCAGTGATTCGCAATAGATGAACGGATCGGTGCTCGGCGCACTACCGGTCTGCTCGCCGCCGAAAATGTCCGGAAGGATCGGTGCCAGCGTGTCCCAGTACAGCTTGCGCTCCTGGATGATCAGCGACTGGAACTCGCAGTAGCCAGGCGCCTTGCGGTTCAGCCGCACGCCGAGATTGAGATGGCCCAGCGCCTTGGCGATGACTTCCTTCTCTTCGACGCCGGTCAGATCACCCCAGGCAATCTGCAACCATGGCACCAGCGGATTGATCGGCAGTCCGACAACGTCGAATACGCCTTCGATCGGATCGTATTCTTCGATGCCCGGAATCCACGCAGCCTGTTCCAGCGCCCGGCGCAGGAACCAGTTGCTGATGTTGAAGCCCTTGCCGCTGGCCATCATCGGCACGCCATCGACGAGCTTGATGCCGCCCGCATGCTTGACCAGCTGGCGCGCGCGCAGCAGCACCTTGGATGCGACCCCCGCTGCACGCGGCGTCGAAAAGCTGGTACCGGCGACGAACTCCTCCAGCCCGGTTTCGCAGTCCATGCAGTACGGCAGGGTCTGGGTGAAATCCGAGACGAAGTCCGGGAACAAGCCGGACAGCAGAGTGTCGCCTTCGGAAGAGCCTTCCTCGATGCCGCTGACGCCGATGCTCCACCACGGACCGGCACCGGCGCGCGTAGGCGTCAGGCCCGGGCCGTTGCCGCCCGAGCTGAAGTGCAGTTTGCCGCGCAAGACGACCGACTCGTAGGTGTCGTTGAACGCCCGCGTCTCCGGCAGCGGAATGCCGGTGCCGGGAATCGATACGCCGTAGCTGGTCGTGATGATGTCGACGTCCGGATCGAGGAAAGCGAGCTCATGCGCCGCGTCGTTGCCGAGGTCGCCTTCGGTTTCGACGAACAGCAGGATTGCCGCCGGATTCGCGCCGAGTACCGCTGCCGAAGTGCCGAGACCGTGGGCGGATTTCTCGGCAGACGGCTTGAGCGCCGGCAGCCCGGGCCCTACGCGCGAAGTCGCGATGACGTTGGTGCCCTTGAAGTAGTACAGCTCCCCCGGCACGACGCTGTCCCAGAATTCCTGGTCGGCCGCGACGTCAGCTGCGAAATTTCCGGTGCGCGTCAGCTGCACGACGTTCTCCGGCGGCACGCCCAGCGCTTCGAGCACTTCGCGCGTCACCGACGCCGGCGTCGTTGCGCCGTAGATCGGCCCTCCGGTATAGAAAGCCGCATGGTAGGGATTGATCGCCGAATCGATGTCGGCAACGATCACGCGCGGCCGATTCGGTGCGGACGGAATTCCGTCGAGAGGATCCTCTTCGGCGACAACGATTGTCGCGGTGCCGCTGAACTCGACACTGAACGGCGCGCTGTTCGTGGCCTGCGCCAGATAGTCGCCCGTCGGTGGATTATTGAGCACCGCCTGCTCGAAGCTGCCGGCCGGATCGGCGTCGTAGTTGTTGACCGCATTGTTCGGCGACGTCAGCCGCAGCCCGAGATCGGCATCCGCATTGCTCCATTGGATGCGCACGGTCAGCGTTGTCACGTCGCAATCGGCTGGCACAACAATTTTCTCAGCGATGCTGAGGCTGGTCCCCTGCTGGCCCTCCACACCGCCGACGGAGCTGGTCCAGCCCGGCAGCTGGTGACTGCCAGCCGCCAGTAAGCAGGCGGCGGATATGGAAGACACCGGCGCCGCACAGAGCAGCACCGCCAGACCCGCGCGACGGAAGTTCCGCGCGGCCGGCATTTTGATCACGTTCATTGAAAGCCCCCGAAACCCGACATTACGACCGCAATATCCGCGCCAATCCCCCTATAGACAGGCGCTACACGACCAGCCGGTGTTACATACGGCGCACTCTAGGCCCGCAGCTCCGATCCCCGCAATACCGCCTGCGCCCTGAGCCGGCAGTCAGGGGCCTGTCGCCACCGTCAGTCGTTGCGATAGATCTCAGCGCCGGAACGGACGAACTCCGCTGACTTTTCAGCCATGCCCTGTTCCAGCGCGGCGGCTTCCTCGGCGCCGATCCTGGCCGCGTAGTCACGCACGTCCTGGGTGATCTTCATCGAGCAGAAGTGCGGGCCGCACATCGAGCAGAAGTGCGCCTGCTTGGCGCCTTCCTGCGGGAGGGTCTCGTCGTGGAACTCGCGCGCCTTTTCCGGATCGAGGCCGAGGTTGAACTGGTCTTCCCAGCGGAACTCGAAGCGCGCCTTCGACAATGCGTTGTCGCGCACCTGCGCGCCCGGATGGCCCTTGGCGAGATCGGCAGCATGCGCGGCGATCTTGTAGGTGATGATGCCTTCGCGCACGTCGTCCTTGTCCGGCAGGCCCAGATGCTCCTTGGGCGTGACGTAGCACAGCATCGCGCAGCCATACCAGCCGATCTGCGCCGCACCGATGCCTGAGGTGATGTGGTCGTAGCCGGGGGCGATGTCGGTGGTCAGCGGCCCCAGCGTGTAGAACGGCGCCTCGAAGCAGTGCTTGAGCTGCTCGTCCATGTTTTCCTTGATCAGCTGCATCGGCACGTGACCGGGGCCTTCGATCATCACCTGCACGTCGTGCTTCCAGGCGATCTTCGTCAGCTCGCCGAGCGTGTGCAGCTCGCCGAACTGGGCGTCGTCGTTGGCATCGGCAATGCAGCCGGGGCGCAGGCCGTCACCGAGCGAGAACGACACGTCGTAGGCCTTCATGATTTCGCAGATTTCCTCAAAGTGCGTGTAGAGGAAATTTTCCTTGTGATGCGCAAGACACCACTTGGCCATGATCGAACCGCCGCGCGAGACGATGCCGGTGACGCGCTCGGCGGTCCAGGGGATGTAGCGCAGCAGCACGCCTGCGTGGATCGTGAAGTAATCGACGCCCTGCTCGGCCTGCTCGATCAGCGTGTCGCGGAACAGTTCCCAGGTCAGTTCCTCGGCCTTGCCGTTGACCTTCTCCAGTGCCTGGTAGATCGGCACCGTGCCAATGGGAACCGGGCTATTGCGTAGGATCCATTCGCGGGTTTCGTGGATGTTCTTGCCGGTCGACAGATCCATCACCGTGTCGCCACCCCAGCGCGTCGACCAAACCATCTTCTCGACTTCTTCGGCGATGCTCGAGGTCACCGCCGAGTTGCCGATGTTGGCGTTGATCTTCACGCGGAAGTTGCGGCCGATGATCATCGGCTCGAGTTCCGGATGGTTGATGTTGGCCGGGATGATCGCGCGGCCTTCGGCCACTTCAACGCGCACGAACTCCGCGGTGATCTCGAGCGGCAGACGCGCACCAAACGCCTCGCCGCGATGCATGCGGCGCAGATATCCGGCCTTCTCATACTCGGCACGCAATTCCTGCAGGCGCGCGTTCTCGCGGATGGCAATGTATTCCATCTCCGGCGTGATGATGCCTTTGCGGGCGTAGTGCATCTGGCTGACATTGGCGCCGGCCTTGGCCTTGCGCGGCGCGCGGATGTGCTCGAAACGCAGCGCGTGCGTCGTGTCATCCGCGGCACGAATGCGGCCGAAGATCGAGCTCGGCCCCTTGAGCTGCTCAGTGTCGCCGCGGGCTTCGATCCACCCGGCGCGCACCGGTGCCAGACCGGCGACGAGATCGATCTGCACATCCGGATCCGTGTACGGACCCGAGGTGTCGTAGACCGTGACCGGGGCGTTCGGCTCCAGACCATTGGCCGAGCGCGTCGCGGTCAGCGAAATCTCGCGCATCGGCACACGCACGCCCTGCGCACACTCGACATAGATCTTGCGGCTGCCGGGAAAAGGGCGGCGCACATCCGCCGAAAGTTCTTCGGCCCTGGAAAAAATCGTATCGGCAACTGCGCTCATGTCGGAATCTCAGCAGGCAGCGAGAGAGCGCTCATGCAAAGGAAGGATCTCGACCTTTGCAAGCCTTCCCTCGCCGCGGTGGCGGCCAGGTTCCAAGGGTTTGATCTCAGCCCGCAGCATCAAGGGCACCCCCGGCTTGTGGGCCTAGTGTACCCGCGTGCGGTGCCACTGGCTTTGGCGTGCATTCACAGTGCATCGCTGGTCAAGTTTCAGGCAGTATCGCGACGCCGGTCCCGATTGCGGCGATCGTCAACCACTCTTCAGGAACCCCGCACCGATGACCGCAGGCCTGCTCACTTCCGCGTTTCTGCCCCTTGCCCTGGGCTTCATCATGTTCGGCCTCGGCCTGACCCTGCGCGTCGCCGACTTCACGCGCGTCCTGCTCTTCCCGCGCGCAGTGCTGATCGGTCTGGGCTGCCAGGTTCTGCTGCTGCCGCTGGTCTGCGCCGGAATCGCCCATGCGTTTGGCCTTGAACCAGCACTCGCGGTCGGCCTGATGCTGCTCGCCGCCTCGCCAGGCGGCGTGACCGCCAACCTCTACAGCCACCTTTCGAACGGCGATGTCGCACTGAACATCACGCTGACTGCGATCAACTCGGTCCTGGCGATCATCACACTGCCGATCATCGTCAACCTCTCGATGGTGCACTTCATGGGCGAGGGTCAGGTCATCCCGTTGCAGTTCAGCAAGGTCCTCCAGCTGTTCACGATCGTGCTCGGTCCGGTCGCCATCGGCATGCTGCTCAATGCCAAGGCCGAGGCCCTGACCCAGCGTCTGCTCAAACCGGTGAAATGGCTGTCGATCATTTTCCTTGTTGCAATCGTCGGCCTGGTCTTCAGCAAGGACAGCAAGAACATCGGCGCCTACTTCGCGATCGTCGGCGCGGCCTGCCTGGTCTTCAATCTGACCAGCCTCGGCGTCGGCTACTGGGTACCGCGCCTGCTCAAGCTCGACGAGCGTCAGTCGATCGCGATCGGCATGGAGATCGGCATTCACAACGGTACGCTGGCGATCGCAATCGCCCTGTCGCCGATGATGCTGAACAATCCGACGATGGCAATCCCCGCCGCGATCTACAGCCTCTTCATGTTCTTCACCGCGGCGCTGTTCGGCTGGTGGGTCAGCCGCCGCGTGCGCCCGGTCGCTCAGAGTTGACCCCATGCTCAAAGCTCGCGCGCTGACGGCTGTCCTGATCGCTACGGTCTGCGCCGGCTGCGCGACGCTCGACGAATCTGCCTGCCGCGCCGGCAACTGGCGTCAGCTCGGCTATGTCGACGGGCTCAAGGGCTACGCCGGTCCGCGCATTGCCGAGCATCAGAAGGCTTGCGCCGAATACGGCATTGCGCCGGATACCACCGCCTGGCAACTCGGCTATGTCGAAGGCCAGGCACAGTACTGCACGGCACCCATCGGCTACATACAGGGCCGTGACGACCGGAGCTATGCGGATGTCTGCCCGCCCAAACTCGATGCGAAATTCCGACCGGCATTCGAGAACGGCAAGCGGGTTGCCGCGATCCTCAATCACATGGACGACATCGACAATGCGCTGCGCGACATCACGTTGCGCCTGGAAGCCGACGATCGCCGCGCGGCGGAGTATCTGGACGCCGTACGCGGTGGGCACAAGCCGAGCAAGCGTCCGGAACTGATCAGCCGTGGCGACCGCCGCGATCTCGAACGTGACTTCAGCAATCTGAATGCAGATTACGCCGCAGCCCGGCGCGAGCTCGAGCGCAGGGACGCCGACTACAGCGCGGAGTATGACGTCGCGCCGCTGGAACCGGTGCAGCGCGACTAGGCAGATGTCCGCTTGACGAAATACAGCGCCGCATAGATCCGCGGCTCGATCATCAGCCCGCGTTGCGTCTGCGCAGTCAGCCAGGCGTCAATCTGCGCCAGCGGCACGCGATGCACGGTGATGTCTTCCCCAGCCACACCGCCGCCGTCATGGATGCGCTGCAATTGGCTGACGCGGATCAGATAGAGCAGCTCGCTGGTCAGGCCCGCTGCAACCGGACCGAGGAGCAAGGTTTCGGCGTGCGCGCCGCGGTAGCCGGTTTCTTCTTCCAGCTCGCGCACGGCGCTCTGTTCTGCCGATTCGTTCCGGAACTCGGCCTCATCGCCGATGATGCCGGCGGGTAGTTCGATGGTGCGGCACTGCAGCGGAATGCGGTACTGCTCGACGAGCAGCAACTCATCGTCATCGGTGACAGCCAGCACGAATGCCGCGGCGCGGCTGTTCACGCGAGCGACATATTCCCAATGTCCCCTGCGCAGCAGGCGCAGGAACTGGCCGCCGTGCAACTCGCGGATTTCGTCGCTCACGGCGAGGGCCTGCTAACGCTATGCGTCCACAGCTCATGCGCGACCCTGGCGGTCTTGCCTTGGGTCAGCAGCGGCAGTGCGGCGGCAAGAAGGCTCGGCGCAGCTTGGGTGAATGCATACGGCGGATTGATGACGAGCAGGCCGCAGGCATGCATCTGGCCTTCGCTGGGCGCGCCGGTGTCGATCTGCAGATCCATCGCCTCGTGCGTCAGCGCCGCGCGCATGCGGCGCAGCCAGCGGTCGGTCTGGTAACGCTGCTTGTGCGGGTACCAGATCGCATACGTGCCATTACTGAAGCGCTTGAGTGCCGAAAGGACGAAGTCCGACACGGCCTCGAACTCGTCGGATCGCTCGAACGGCGGATCGACCAGCACCAGACCGCGCTTTTCGCGCGGCGGCAGCAGCGACGCGGCCTCGTAACC
>JALYJV010000459.1 GCA_030775105.1 Pseudomonadota bacterium
CCGACAGTTTCGGCAGCAGCCTGGGCGTGGTTACCGAAGTGGGCTACCGCAACGGGCGCGATCTGATCTACAGCAATGACGGAACGTTTTTTTCTGCACGCTATGAGATCGCCGATCAGAACCTGCTCTCGAATTACAGCTACTCGACCCTGCGCGCAAACTGGGAGCAATCGATCCTGGTCGGCAGCCGGGCACACCAGCAACTCTCTTATGGCCTGTCGTTCGGCGTCGGCAATCACGCCCTGGATCATCGCGCGCTGTTTTCGCTGGGCGGTTCGGAGGGACTGCGCGGCTATGAGCGCAGGGCCTTTGAAGGAAATTCGTTCTATCTCGGATATGTCGAGGTCATGCGTCCGCTGTACTGGGACAGCCTGCGCGGACTGATCGGCATCGAATTCGGCAACGCCGGCTGGGAGACCCGCGATCTCATGGACTCGCCGAACCTCAGCCTGCATTTCGGGATACGGCTGAAACCCCGCCGACTGGTCAACTTCGAGCTCGAACTCGGCTTCGCGATTCCGCTGTCCGGAGATGACCCGCGATTCTTCGGTGGCAAGGTCGACCGGCAGTAAGCCGCTTCAGTCGCGTCCAATTTCGTCGACATGCTTTTTACCACTGAGCATACCGCGCACCAGGTTCTGCCGTTCGAGATAGCTGCTGAGCGCAACACCGGCCAGATGCAGGACGACGCAGACCTGCAGAGCACAAGACAAGGCAGCGTGCAGATCGACCGGCCAGTCGTCACCCCAGAACCGATCCCACCGGCTGATCCAGCCGGTCATTGCGAGCAGCAGCACCAGCGTCCACAGCAGCAGGCTCATCGCCGCGCCGAGCGGGTTGTGCCCGGCAAGCCGGGCGACGCGACCGACGGACATCTCGCGCAGATGTGCGAGGCATGCCGACGCCTGCGGCAGCTGCAGGCGCGCCGGTCCGGAATGCGTTGCGATGCCGTAGATCAGTCGCAGCGCGACGATTGCCGCCGCGGCGTACCCGGCATAGCGATGCGGCTTGCCGCCCGAGTCGTAGAACAGCTCGAACACCACCAGCGCCGCGAGACTCCAGTGCGCAATCCGCACCGGCAATGCCCAGACCCGCCGCAGCGTGCTGACGGACACTTCAGTCGTCGATTTCCGATTTGACGATTTCCAGGGTCTTGGTATCGAAATAGATCTCGGCCTTCTTGCCGTCCTTGGTGAAGCCGTAGATCTCGTAGCAGTCGCCGTCGACCTTGAACTTCTTGATCTTGTAGCCGTCCGCTTCGAACTTGGCGCGCGCGTCTGCTTCCGATTTCCACTCCGCCTTCGGATTGGCGACGCAATCGGCACCGGCCATGACGGCGGTCGGGGTAATGGCCAGCGTCAGCAGCACCAGGGTTTTCTTGAACATGTCGATCTCTCGGTTGTGATGAACGGGTGTTCGATAGATGCAGGGCTAAAGGCTGTACTCGACACCCAGCAGGATCGCTGCGGGCCGTCCCGGCCGCGCGCCGAACGGCCGGCGCGACACGATGTACTCGCGGTCAAGCACGTTGTCGGCGCGTGCGGTCATCGCCCAGTTGCGGTTGACGTTCCAGCGGCCGGACAGATCCACGACGGTAAACGAGTCGCTGCCGGTTCCGGGTTCGATGCTGCCTTCGCCAGCAGAGTCGCGCATCTGCGATTGATAGGTCACCGACAGGCCGCTGGACCAGTTGCTGCCATCCAGGCCCAAGCGCAGGTTGAGGCGGTGGGCGGGGACGTACGGCAGTTCGAATCCGGGTTCGACATCGCCGAACTGCGGATCGGTGGACGAAAAGGCCTCACGGAATTCGCTGGCGGTGTAGGTATACGTCACGGCCAGCGGCATTTGAATCGCGGCTGAGACCGGCAGGGTGTGCTCATATCCGGCCTCGATGCCGCTGATCACGGCACGCCCGGCATTGGTCTGCGTATCGAGCTCCGAGCAACCGCTGGAGAACGTGCAGGCCGCGGTCAGGTTGCTGTAGTCGCTGTAGAAGCCAATCAGTTCGACGCGACCGAACGCCGTGTTCAGGCGGCCGCCGGCTTCGTAGTTGATCGCTTCCTCCGGCTCGACGCTCGGAGAAGGGCCGACAGTGGCGGGGGAGAAACCCTTGTGTACGCCGGCAAGCACGTTCAACTGCGGCGTGATCGCATAGTTCACACCCAGGCCCGGCAGCACGACGGCGTAATCGTCCTCGCGTTCAAGATTGGCACGGCGATCGCTGAACTCCCAGGCAATCTGCTCGACGCGCACACCGGGCGCCAGCGTCCAGTCGCCCAGCGTGATCTCGTCGCGAATCCACGATGCGAGGGCGAGGGTGCGGCCGATGTTGTCGGTCGTGATCGCGCGCGGCAACGCGTTGCGCACCAGATCACCAGAGAGAACCTCATACGCCAGCTCGTCATGGAAGCGATGCACGCGATCGCTGTGCAGGCGCATTCCGACCTCCAGACGATGTTCACCGTAGGCCGAGAAGCTCCAGTTCTGTCTGGCCTGGATGCCGGACGAGCGGAACTGACGGTCGTTGGTGCCGATCCGCAGATCATCGCCTTCAAAATTCGGATCGCTGTCGCGTGCGCCGGTGATCACGCCGTACAGCAGGCTGTTCGACGGCGTCTCCGGATTGCCCAGCACATCGCGGATGTTGCCGCCGCCGAGATTGTTGAACTTGCGCCAGGCGCGATCGAACTGATGCGAATACGCCGTCGCCACGAAGCTGCCGCCGAAAAGACCTTGCTTCCAATCGACGCGCTGGCCATTCCAGTCCCAGTCAAAGTGATCCAGCGCGCTCGCCAGATAACGGCGGGTTGGCTTGGCGCGGAAATCCGCCTCGGTCAGACCGAGATAGGTTTCGTCGGACTGCTCGGTGGCATAGCCAAGCCGCGCTTCCAGCACGCCGACGCCGAAATTGCGCGAGAGCTTGAACAGCGCTTCGTTCTTCTCGAAGCCGGTATCGCCGCCGCCGTCGAGATCCTTGAAGCCATCGCTGCCGACATGCACGACATCAGCCAGCACACCGAAGCCGCCGAGCTGTCCACCGGCGCGCGCATGGAAGCGCCGGTACGCGTCAGTGCCGCCGGCCAGTTCCATTTTCAGTTCGTTCTGCTCGGGGATGGGTGCGGTCAGAAAGTTGATCGCACCGCCCACGGTCTGCGGTCCCTGCGAGATTGCCGCCGGTCCCTTGAAGACTTCGACGCCGACCATGCGGGCCATCAGCGGGAAGAAGTACGCGGCGGGCGCCGAGTACGGCGCAGGCCCGAGCAGCACACCATCCTCAAGCAGCGTGACCTTCTGGCTGCGATCCGCCGAACCACCGCGCAGGCCGATGTTCGGTCGCAGGCCAAAGCCATCTTCTTCGCGGACGTAGACGCCGGGCACCGCATTGAGGATGCGATTGACGTCGTCGTAGCCATAGCGCGCGAGTTCGGCCTCGTCGATCACATGCGCCGATCCGGACACGCGCGGCAGCGCTTCGCGCTCGCCGATGATCGTCATCGTCGGCAGCTGGGCAGCAGTGTCGGCCTTGCGTTCCTGCTCAGTCTCGGCCTTCGCCGTTTCGACATCAGCGGTCTGCGCCCATGACGGCATCGCAGCAAGAACGATCAAGGACGCCAGCCGGCTGATGAGTTTTGGGCGAATCGGAATCATGGGGATCGATCGTGAAAGGGAGATGCTTCGACCTGAAACGCCGCTCACGGCGCTGATGACAGGTCGACGCGCGCTGCGGTGTGAGGGTTTGTTTCTGGCGGCCTGGCTTCGGTCGCCGGCAGCTTCAGCCGCGACATCATCGGCGGAGGCTCCTGCGGCGGTGGCGTGATCCAGTGCGCCACACCGAGCCCATCCTCGACGACGGCAAGATCAACCGCCGGATCGATCAGCCGCGATCCGGCACGCGCGTTGAGCGAGACGACGGAATCCGCATAGACGCGCACAGGACCCAAGCCGCGCGCATTGTAGTCATCGCGGATGTGGTGGGCGAGGAACAGGATCATGTCCGGCTGGGCGGCCATCTCGCGGTATTGCTGATCGGTCAGATACGCATACGGCGAGACGATTTCGGTGTTGCCGTCAATCTTGACGACGCGATAGTCCAATGCACCAGACTTCTCGCGCAGCATCACGCGCCATGAGAAGCGCATGCCCTGCTCGTGCCACAACACCGTGCCGGGATACAGCCAGTGGCGCAGCGGCATCACGAACTGGAACACGCAGAACGTGCCGACGGCGGCAATCAGTGCGGCTTTCGGTGCGCTCCAGAGCAAGGGCTTCGGAGTGCTTGGCAAGGCCTGACCCAGCTTCGGCAACAGGCGACGCGGCCAGTCCGGCTCAAAGTAGTTGAGCACGCCGATCACCATGATGAACGGGAACAGACCGATGTTGAAGAACAGATGCGTGAAGAAGTGGAACACCAGAATCACCGCAAATGCATACGGGCGTGCGCGCCGCCACAGCATGAAACCGATGATGAAGGTGTCGAACAGGAACGCGAACCATGAGAACGAAAAATGCACCCACGGCATGCCGAGGAACGGGCCGAGCAAGGGCAGCCCGGTGTGGGCGGGCAGCCAGATGTTGAGCGGCTGCGCGTGCAGCAGCCAGTCGGTTTCGAACTTCGCGAGGCCGGCATAGAAGTACAGCAGGCCAACCTGGAAGCGCAGCCAGTACGTCTGCCACGCCGGCAGCGTCGCCGCGGTGATCTGCGGCCGCAGCCACGCATCGACCGACCACGCGCGATGCGGCGACAGGAAGCACAGGATCAGCGCCTGCAGAGACACCAGGTAATAGTGGTTGAGGTAGGTCGTGACATCCATCAGCTCGGCATAGGTGAACAGGCACCAGAAGCTGATGATGGCGACGCGGTAGAACGCACCGATCGCCACCATCAGCGCCGAGATCGCGATCGCGCCGAAGAGCAGGTACAGGCCGGTCTGATCCGGCACCTGCACCCATTCGAAACCCCAGTACTTGAAGTGGAATGTGGGTTCCACATACAGCCGGTCAATCCAGCCCTGCGCCATGAAGCGCAGCGTGCCGACGAACATCAGCAGGCCGAACAGAACGCGATAGGCTGCCAGTGCCGCGATGTCGAGCGGCCGGAACCACCAGCGCAGCATCGCGCTGCGCCAGTCCGTAGCCGCTACGGACATCTGATCAGTCATTGTCGCCGGCAGCGGAGTCCGGGATGCGCAGGTTCAGCACCGACGTGATCTCGACACGCAGGGTATCGGTCGCCGCATCGATCTTGCCGTGGAACGCGCAGACTTCCGGCTCGCCGGTGCGTGCGCCTGTTGCGTTGATGCAGGCATCACGACTCGGAATCGCAGCAACCTTGCTCTCGAAATCCGCTTCGAGTGCATCGGACGCAGCAATCGCGGTATCGATCTGGGCCAGGATCTTGGTCGCGAGGTCGGCGCGGTCCACGCCTTCGAGCAGGGTGTTCAGACCCTTGCCACCCGGTGCGCCGGAAAACAGCGCACGTGCGGCGCGCAGATTGTTGCCGGCATGCACGCCGGAGATCTTCGCGTAGCGGGATTCCACCCGTTCCGGACAGCTTGTCGTCGTGCATGGCGGCAGTTTGGTGGCGCCGATGCCGATAGGATTGGCGATCTTGCGATCCTTGGTTTCCTTCTCGAGATAGAACACCGCCGTCGAGACCGCGTCCAGCGCGTCCTGCGGCATGTCGTACACCGTGCTGCCGGCACCTGCGGTCGCAAACTGGTTCAGGAAGTTGCCGCCGGTCGGCTCCCAGGCGTCGCGCAGCTGCAGGGCGACAGCCGCGACGCGGCGGGCAAGCCGGGCCGCGTACTGCGCGCGCTTGGCCTTGCCGTCCACGCCTTCCGGCGCCGGGCAGGCCAGGTTCTCGACATCATCGAACAGCAGGTATTCCAGCGAGCCCATGCCGGTGCGGTCGATGGGGGTCGCCGCAGTGACCGCGGTATCGGCGTAAGCCGCCTGATGAATGCCACAGAGATTCAGATTCGGGTAGGCATAGATCTGGTCGCGCAGATCCTGTCCGCCGGCTTCCATCGACTGCGCTGCCGGACCGATCTGAAAGACTTCGGCCCGTTGAACTTTGGCCATCGTCGCGCGCCAGGCCGCCTGGGCCTCGGTGCGCTGCGTTGCATTGTTTGGGGCTGCCGCGAGTGCATCGACGCGGCTGGCGAGGTTCTCTGCTTCGGTATCGAGCTCGCGCAGCGCCGGCAGGATCAGCTGCTCGCCGAGGCTGGCCAGCACCTCGCGCCGCGCGTCGTCGTCGACGACCGGATCGGGCGTCGGCGTCGGGCCGCTACCGCCACCGCCGCCACCGCAGGCAGCGATCGCCAGAGTCAGGAACAACGTCGCACCGGTCTTGGTCTTGCGATTCATTCGACACCACCCTCTTGAACGAAGTCAGCGCACCGGCCACGACGGACCGGTGCGCTGTTTCAGGACTGCATCAGACAACGTACAGAAACCGCAGGCGCGATTTACGCATCAACATCCAGGATGACCAGGCGCGCACCGTTGGCATCGGTTGAAGTCGAAGCGGCAATGCGCTTGCCGTCCGGCGACACCGCGACGGCGAAGAACTGCTGGGGGATCGTCGCGCTCGGGAACTCCAGAATGCCGTCGCCATCGACGCTGCTGTCGAGATCGCCGTCCGGCGTCAGCACAAAGATTGCGGGCACTTCAGCGTAGTAGCCGACATGAACGATGCGATCATCGCCCAGCACGGCGATGTGACGACCGCGCTCCTGCTTCTTCGGCGTTTCGGTGCCTTCGCTCTGCAGCACCTGCGTACCGTCATTGCCCCAGCTGCTGTCCACGCCACCATCGGCTACCCGGAAAGTTACCAGATCCTGCGCTTCGGTCGTCTCGTAGCCGAGCGTCGACGGCGTGCCCGACGATGTCGCTGCGCCGTAGCCGGTCGTCACATAGCCGCCGGTGCTCTGCTTGGCCACCGCATAGCACTCCGCTTCGCCGCCGTCGACCTTCAGCGGATTGAACACCGCGATGCCCGGCTCGACCGGTGTGAGGCCGAAGCCGGTGAACGTCGCGTCGAGCACGCCGGCCGTCGTCAGGCGGAACAGCACGACATGATTGCCGCCGGCGTCATCGCCAAGGTTGGTGTATCCGCAGGAGGTGATCTTGCCGTCGGCTTCGACGATGCCGCGACGACCGTTGTCGTTGAGCGCGCCTTCGGTGGTCCAGGTAAAGGCGTCGCCGCCGTTGAAGGTCGGATCCGCCGCACCGGTGCTGGCGACGATGCGGGCGACATAGCGGTCGACGTCGACGCGCTGATCGTCGGCGTCCTCGGCGTTGGCTGCCGAGCCAAAGCCGAACACCACGAGACGCTCGGTCGCGCCGCCGGTTGGATCAAGCTTCAGGTCGTAGGCCGTGTCGGTCGGGAATCCGGCGTGCGAGAAGCCTTCGGTGGAGCTGAAGGCCGGCACCGGCCATTCTGCGTTGTCGGCATTTGCCCAGCCGAAAACGACCTCGGCGCGGCCGTCGTCGCCAAAACTCGTGACCGGAGCGCCATCGCTGCCCAGGCGCACGAGAAACACGCTGCTGCCCTCGGCGCGCACGCCCGGCGTCGCCGCCGGATTGTCGGTGGGGATGACCGCTTCGCCGCCGTTGAGGTCGCCGGCGTTGACCGCGATGACGATATCGCCGCCGGCCAGCTCGACAATGCTCAGGGTCTGCTCGGTTCCGCCTTCGACGACGTTCAGTTCGGCAAACCCGTCGTCGCTGAAGCTGGTATCCGGCGAGCCATCGGCGTTGAAGCGGGCGACAACGATCTTGCGGTCCAGCGGATCGGCGTCGGTGTGGCCGGACGCATAGATCTTGCCGTCGTTCGCAAAGATCAGGCCGCGCAGGTCGTTGGCCTTGACCGTCGTGGTATCGGAGGCGACGGTGATCTCGCCGGTGGGGCCGCCACCGCCGCTGTTGCTGTCACAGGCGGCGGCGAGGCAGGCGACAGAGCCGGCGGCGGCCAGTTTGAGCCAGAGGTGTTTTTTCATTGCGGACTGCTCCTACGCTGAATCTTTATTAAGAATGAGGATGATAAGGATTCACAACAACGGACGCAATGATTGCGGTGAACTCGTGTGGGGCGCGGGTCTGTCGAACGGCCTCAGCCCAGCAGCAGCCAGACCGCGACACCCACCATCAGACCGGCAGCAATGCGATTGAGCCATTGCGCCTGGCCCCGGCGCAGCAACAGCTCGCTGAGACTGCGCCCGCCCTGGGCGTAGATCAGCAGGCTGACGAACTCGATCACGACCATCAGCACCAGCAGCACCGCCATCTGCGGCGCCAGCGGTTCGGTGGGCTGAATGAACGGCGGCAGCAAGGCCATCATGAAGGCCCAGGCCTTGGGGTTGGCGACCGCAGTGACGAAGCCCTGCGTGCACAGCGCAAGCGGCGTGAACCGGGATGTTGCAGCCATTGCTGCAACCGGTGCGTTCCATGAACGCCATGCCGTCCACAGCAGATACGCAGCGCCACAGATCTTGAAGGCGGTGAAAATCTCCGGCGCGCCCAGCAGCAGTGCCGCGACGCCGGCCATGGCGGCCGCACCCACCAACGCAATGCCGACGACCTCGCCGAGCATCATCCACAAGGTGCGGCGTACGCCGATGCTGATGCCGAGCGACATCGCCAGTGTCATGCAGAGGCCGGGGCTCAGGGCGATCAGGAAGAAGCTGCCGCTGAAGGCGAGCAGGCGGGTCAGCTCCATGGCAATTCGGCGCTGCAGGACGGGGGGAGGACGCATGATCGCACGGCGCCATGGCGGTCGCGTAACCTGAAGACCACCGCATGGCGGACTCAGCAGAAACAGGAGAGCAGGGATGGATGCAGTACAGCAGTTCAGGGCCTTGAGAACACAGTGCGGCCTGATCGACAGCGACGAACTCGACGCGGTGTTCGACGCGCTGCCGGCGGTGAGCTGCGAGCGCATCCTCGGTCAGTGGAAGGGCGGTGATTTCAACACCGGCCATCGCAGTTCCGCCAGCCTGACGGCCATCAGATGGTACGGCAAGACCTTCAACTCCCTGCTCGATGCCAAGCCGCTGATCTGCTACGACGACAACGGCGAGCTGTATTCCAACGACACGCTGATGCGCGGCGAAGCCAGCCTGTGGATGGTCGAGTTCCGCGGAAAAGTCTCGGCGACCATGGTGTATGACGGTGTGCCGGTATTCGACCACTTCCGTCAGGTCGACGAGCGCACGCTGATGGGCATCATGAACGGCAAGAAGGGCGTGATCGACAAGGGCAAGTACTACTACTTCTTCCTCGAAAGGGTTTGAAGGTTTTTTGCGGTACGGGACTGGCGGCTTGCATGGGGTTCGGCAATATGTGACTATCTTGGCACATATGAGTCAGCGCCCTGCTTCCAGCGATGCCACCGAGAACCAGCTCGATGACACGTTCTTCGCCCTCGCTTCTGCGGCCCGGCGGCGGATCCTCGACCTGCTCAAGCGCGAGAGTGGCTGCAACGTCAACCATGTCTGCGCCGCCTTCGACGGCGAGATCGGGCGTTTCGCCGTCATGAAGCATCTTGCAGTGCTGGAGCGCGGTGGGCTGCTGATCACCCAGCGCGAAGGGCGCGACAAGCGACTGTGGCTCGACCCGACACCGCTGCAGCTGATCCACGAACGATGGACCACCGAGTTCAGCGCCTACTGGTCGGCGCGACTGACCCAACTCAAGTACCGCGCCGAAGGCGCGGAAGTGCTCAAGCTGCCGAAGCATCGAAAGGAGCGCCGTCATGGCTGAAAAAGACCAACCTGGGGACGCGGTCTTCAGGATATTCATCGACGCCGACATCCAGCGTGTCTGGCATGAACTGACCAAAACCGGCGAGGCGCAGGGCGCAGTGTTCAACGCCTGGCTGCACGCCACCGGCTTTGCAGCCGGCGAGCGCATGCAGATGCGCACCGGTACCGGCAAGCACGTCATCGTCGACGGCGAGATCGTCGCTTTCGATCCACCGCACCGATTCGCGCACACCCACCGCTTCACCCAGTACGACGATCCGGCCTGTACCGTGAGCTACGAACTGAAGCCGGTCGGCAAGGGTGTCGAAGTGACGCTGCGCGTGATCGGCATGCCATCCGGCACACGCACCGCGAAGAGCATGGCCAGCGGCGGCACGATGATCGTCAACACACTCAAGGCGATCTGCGAGACCGGCAAGCCGGGCTTCGGTACGCGCCTGATGTACTGGATGTTCGATCACATGGAGTTCGTGCTGCCTGCGCGTACGCGCAGCGAATCCTGGCCGTTGACCCGCAAGCAAGGAGAGTGACATGGCCGATCCACAGGCAGCCGTCATCACACAGCTCAGGAACATCCAGGCCCGTACCAGCAAGACCATCGGCGAGTTGCACGCCGCGGTCCGCGCCAGCGGCCTGGCGAAGCACGGCGAGCGCCGGAGCTGGCTGATCGAGCAGTTCGGTCTGGGCTACGGCGATGCCAACACGGTGGTCCATTTCCTCGACAAACCGCTGCCGTCGCTCGATGGCGAGACGACTGCACCGCCGTCTACATCTTCTGACGATGATCCGCTCGACGCGATCTACACCGGCAGCAAGGCTCATCTCCGCGCGCTGCACGAAAAGCTGCAGGCCCGGATCGACGCGCTCGGTCCGCACGAGAAGGCGCCGAAGAAAACCTACATCAGCCTGCGCCGGAAGAAGCAGTTCGCGATGCTCGGGCCGGCGACCAAGGACCAGCTCGAACTGGGTCTGAACGTCAAGGAACTGCCGGCCGACCCGCGGCTGAAGGCGCAGCCGCCGGGCAAGATGTGCAACTACGTCGTGCGTTTTGGTACCGAGGGAGAAATCGATGCACGGCTGATCGGGTGGGTGAAGGCGGCTTACGACGCCGCGCAGTAGCGGCGCTTTGCCGTGTCTGCATCTACCGACCGCGTGAACTCAAGAATGACCGAGGCCACACCCTGCGGATCGTCATAGACTGGATTGCGTCCACAGCCGGGCGCCTGAATCTGATTTGCCAGAATCTCATCGAGCCTCGGTAAGATCGACGGACGCAGGGATACAAGTCGGAGGCATCGTAGAACCGTGAACGCCACACTCAAATCGACATTGGGTTATTTCTGGGCACTCGTGCGCCGTGCGCTGCCGTTCAAGCCATCGAGCACGGAACTGCGGCAGATCTGCAATTTCCGCGACATTCCAGGCGTCTTTGCGACGTCAGGACAGCCCGACGAGCAACAGTTCCGGCTCATCAAGCAGGCGGGATACGGGGCGATCATCAATCTCGCGCCGACGGCCATCATCGAAAATTCCCTGCGCAACGAGAGTGAAGTCACGGCGGAACTGGGCCTGAGGTACACGCACATTCCCGTGGATTTCAAGAATCCGACAGATGATAACTTTCGCCGCTTCGTCGAGGCGGTCGACGACTCACGGGAGACGAAGCTGTGGGTGCACTGCGCTGCAAACATGCGGGTATCCGCGTTCACCTTCCGCTATCGAAAAACCCATCTCGGCCATGACACGGCTGCGGCGGCGGCCGATCTGCATGCGATCTGGCAGCCCACTGGCGTCTGGAAGGAGTTCATCGAGCGATAGCGTCGTCGGCATGCCATGGCGACCCCGGTTTGCGCGGCTGACTTCTATCTCAGCGAATAGCGATGACTACCGGCGCGCACCTCAATGATCAAGCTCCCCTCATTGTGCTCGGCAGCCGCCGGAGCGAGGTCGTCGACAATCACCCGCGTATCCGGATGCCACGGAGCCAGCAGCTCTACGCGGGCATCGCCGTCGCTGTCGACGAAGAGGGTCACTTCGTCTGATGCATCAATACCTGTCTGACTCAGGTCTAGCGCCAGGCTCGCGGCGCCCATGAGCAGAAGATTGATTGCATTGGACACCGACTGCGGCGCTCCGGGTACGAGCGAGACGCCCGTCTCGGTCCAGGTATCGAGAGTCCGTACGGCATCGTTGGTGCCGCAAACGTCGCGCCCCGACAGGATGTTCTGTCGCTGCGCGCGGATCGGGGTTGCTGTGACTGTGCGATCTGTGCGGGTCAGGTCAATGGCCCGGACTGTCGCCGCCGGCGCGTCATCGCGCAGCCGAAGGTCAGAGAGCCAGTAGGCGCGATCGTAGCGGTGCGCATAACCCACCTCCGCGTTCACGTCGATCAGATCCCGGCGCTGCGTGAACACGATCTCTGCAGGCCGGGCACGAACACTCGAGAATGCCTGGTCGCGCACGCAGTGATTGATCGCGAACAACGACTCGTGCTCGCGCCGCTCGAACAGCCAGAAGCGATAGTCGTAGTCCAGGCGATCAAGCTCGGCCGCGGTCTGGTTTGGCGCCGGTACGCGGATCAGCGGATCGAGCAGGCCGTTGTGCATGCGCACGGGAATGTTGCGGAGGTTGCCCAGCAGATCGAGGTAGTCGGGGTCGGTGCCGGTTGCGGCGCCGATGATCGGGAAGACATGCGCCCAGAGATCTGGGTACAGGATGCCGAGGCGAAACGAACCATATCCGCCCATCGAACTGCCGCTCAGGCTGATCCGCTGGTCGTCGACCGGCAGGCGCTCACGGATGTCGGCCAGGGCTTCCAGTACATCCTCCTCGAACATGCCGACGTACGAACTGCTGTTCATGCGGCCCAACGGCAGCATGACGATGCCGGGGGCATCGTACGGCGCAAAACTCCGCTCCAGCTTGAGCAGGCTGCCGACCGCCCCATCGGACGGCAGGTACACGTCCTCGGCATCGACACCGACCACCTTGTTGTTGCCGGCATAGCCACCCACAAGCCGGGGCGAGAAGCCGTGGTAGGGCCAGCGTCCAATGTTGACCCAGGTGTCGCCGAGGTGATTCTGCGAGGCGCCATGCAGGTACACCAGTAGCGGTGCGGGACCGTCGATCGAACGTGGTACCCACACCAGGTACGGCTGATAGGGACCCAGATAGTCCAGGCCTGTGAATACACCGTTGCCACCCTGTCGGACACCTTCGGCCGTCTTCAACCTGGAGTGGTGCAAGAAGGTCGATAACCCGCCCAGCGGCGGTGTGGCCAGCGCAGTGTGGCGCTGCGCGGCGAGACCAAAATCGACGACCGCTGCGGCATGCGCGGACGAAAGCTGACCCGCCAGAACGTCGCCTTGTCGCGACGACTGGAGCACGTACGGCGGCTCATCACCGACAAATGCCAGATCCATGATCGCGCGTCCGTCGGGCCAGGATTGCCCGGTTGCGGCATCGGCGTAGCCGGCCACTGCGAACAAGCGCCAGATCGCTTCGTCGGCGTCGACAATCGAGTGGGGTACTGCAACGTCGATGCTGTTGCGTGCCAGGTCGACATCGGCTGCAAGCGTGCTCACGGCAGTCCAGCCATCGCCGGTATGGCGAAGCACTTCCGCGCGCGCGCCTCGCTGGATGATCAGATACTCGATGCCGAGCGGATCTGCTGCATTCCAGCTTGCACCGGGCAGGGCGCGCGCGCCCGTCGTGGGGTCTGCGTCGGCGTCGATCGCCAGGGCGGTGACGGGACGGCCGACATCAACCAGCGTCTGCAGGACAAAGCGGTACGACCACCCTGCGTCTATCAGCCCCAGCTGCACCTGGACAATGTCCGCGGTGTTCTCGTTGAGATCGTCGACATAGCCGCCGACGCCGTCTCCACCCGGCCGGCCATCGACATTGGCGCCATGGTCGTCATAGACGTAGTCGGTCCAGACGAAACGTCCATCGACCCAGGAAGAGGTCCCGGCGATCAATGGGCCGAGATGAGCAGCGGATAAAGGCGGGAGGCTCTCATCAGGCGGCTGATTGAGCAACGGCGGCGCGCTGTCCTCACATCCAGACATACTGACTGCGAGCATTGCGCACACAGCCGCCAACACAAATCCGGATTTGTTCTGCATGCTCCCCCGCTGCAGTTCGCTCGCGTACCGTCATTACTCAGCAACCAGCGAGCATCGTTGATACAGAATACCGCGTCGTCTGAATCATCGCTCCAGACGATTCTCGCAATGGAGGATCCGCCGACGTTCGCTATCGACAGCCGGTCGGGCGCCGAAGCTGGTAGCAGTCACCTGCAGTTGGTCCGAACTGTCATCTTTAGGACAGCCCGGTCGGTGACGATCGCTCACACTGGGGTGCGAGAATCACCGGAGGAGAGTGACGTGCCAAAGAGCACTTTGTTGCAGCGAGCGTGGGCAATGCTGTTCGCACCCGTCAGATCAGCGCCTGTCCGCCCTACTTTGGGCAGTCGTTCGCTGGCCCGCCGACCATTGTATGCGGCAACCGCCGCGGTCGGATTTGCAGTACTGGCGTTGTCGCTATCCGGTTGTGGGGATTCGAGTTCCACGACCGCATTGTCGCAACCACCTTCCAATGTGAAAGCAGATGATCCGGGAACGCAGCCGTGGGGTCGCATAGAGCGCGACCAGGTTTCTACAGCCTGCGGCCTCGATCCCGCCTTGCTCGACGCGGTGGAATCGCAACTGGCCTCGACGCCTTACACGATCGTTCGCTATGGCCGCATGTGCTGGTCGGGCGGCTATCCGGGCGGAGTGAGCACACCGTACGAGGTTTTCTCCATCACCAAGACCCTTGGCGCGATTCTGTTCGGGATCGTCGCCAGCCGAAGCAATCTTGACGACACCGATGCCGTAACAGAGTGGATACCGCAACAGGAGCTGGGCGACATCAACCCGAACGCCACGCTGGCACACGTCCTGGCGATGACCTCGACAAAGTCCGATCTCCGCCACGGCATGAAAGGCGAGTGGAGTTATGACGCGTCCGGTGACCGCGAGATCAACGTGCTCGTCGGCGTGCTGAACCGTGCGATCGAGCGCGAGCCGGACGCTTTTCCGGGTGTTGCCAATGCCAAGGAGCTCGCGGTAAAGGAACTGTTCGCGCCGCTGGGCATGAGCCAGTCGTCCTGGCCGGGCGAAATCTTCGGCACCAGCATGGTCTCTACGGTCGAAGACATGTCCCGTCTGGGTCTGTTGCTGCTGCGCAAGGGTCGCTGGGGCGACCGGCAACTGCTTGACGAATCATTTGTCTATCGCATGACCCATCCGGCGTTCGAGGACACCAACACCGGTTACGGGTACCTCACGCAGATGAATGCCGCGCAAGGCTGGACCTACTCAACAGGCACCGCCGATCTGGAGTGCGCCCCGTACTCAAGCTGGTCGAGCCACCCGCACGCGCCGCTTTTTGAGAGCGCGGATGGCAATGGAGGCTCACCTTTCGAGGGCTTCCACGACATTGGGCTGGTATGGGCGGCCGGTGCCGGCGGTCAGAAAGTATCGGTCCATCGCGGGCTGGATCTCGTCATCACCGTTCGTGACGACATCCTCGATCTCGGAGGCGTTGACGTCGTCGCCGGCGAAGGTCTCTTCGAAGGACACAAGCGCGTGTGGCGGCTCATCCGCCCGGCGCTCCTGGCGCACGACCCGATCTACGCCGGCAATGAAGAGCGCTTCTGCATGGCGTACCAACGCAGCGCATACGCGTCCGATCTGCTGAGCCCTTGGTCGGAAGAAGCGTCGCAATAGCGGTTACTTGCACCTGGTCGTGATTCAAAGCCTCAAGAGGTCGCGCCGCCATGGCCGAGTGGCAATTGATTCCGTGGCAATGACCCGCCACAAAGCAGAGGGTCGCGACCTAGCGTTACGCGTTATCAACGCTTTACCAGCTAGCGATGAACTGAATCCCCAGCTGGCACATTCGATAGTCGTCCTCTGAAGCGGCTTCGCTCAATGACCCGGCGTTGCTGCAGGCGGCGTGCCCCTCAAGTCCGTAGTTGTCGCTGAACCAGCCGCGCACACGGGTTTCAAGCGAGTAGATACTCGACGGACTGCCGGCATTGATCCGCTGCTGACCTGCTCCGGCCAGAAGGCTGACGACCCACCGGTCTCCGAACGGTGATCCGACAAGTCGGATCTGGGCTTCGTACTCCTCGAGTCGTCGCGGATTGAAGTAACCGACGCCCACCGCATCGCTGTCCGCGCGCTTGGCACGCAGTTGCAGGTTGACCCATTGCCGCTGGAGGGCGACCAGATCACTCGCGCAATGCGATGAAGGCGGTCATTCCCGTCGTTGAACGAGCTATGCCCCACAGCAGCGACCACCGTGACAGTCGGATGGACCGCCAGGTCCACAGCAAGTGTCCCGGTATCCATTCGGGTTTGATTGCGAACTGCGACGACGGTACCCGAAGACGACGGTCCAGCGATACATCGTAAATTCTGCTGCGGCATGGTTCCACTACGGGTCAACTGGCAGTGTGCTCAACAAGGGCAAGCGCGAGGTATGGCGCGAGATTGAACATGAGGATGCCGATTTTGTATGCCGCCATGCCGGCATAGTGAATCGCGTCGAAGCGCTCTTCTGTCAGTGTGAACCAGCGCCCATGCTGCCGAAACATCCAGGAGCGCGCGAAAAGGAACGCGAAGAACCAGGACAGCAGAAATCCGTAATTGACAAGCAGAGTCCAGAGCAGGAACTGCTTCGCTGATGCCATGTCCATCGCACGTCTCCAATTTCTTTCGAACTTTGCATAACCACGTCAGCAGCATCGCGCCAATTGAGAAGATGGCGTCGCCCGGTACTTGCGCCCAGACCCGCAAATCGAAGATCGGTCGCCGAGGCCGATCCAAAGCTTTCGTGAGGTGGACATCTACGCAGCTCGGCTCATCGAGGCTTGTGCATCGTACGGCCGTTTCCCGGCTGCGCA
>JALYJV010000460.1 GCA_030775105.1 Pseudomonadota bacterium
CGGGCGATGCGCGGCTTCAGCACCGCACTTTTGCGCAGATGCCGGATCGCCGTTGCATGGTCCTCATCCAGCGCGAACAGGTGGGTCAATCGGCTGCACGCTTCAGCCGCGCTGATCGGCGCGTTGATCTCGACCAGCAAACGATCGGCGCCTGGCGCGAGGCTGGCGCACACCGTACCGGCGCCGACACGGCGCGTGTATGCATTCGCATCGACCTGCTCGAAACCCGGAATCAGCCGCGGCGTGAGATACGCCAGCAGCAGCGACCACGGCAGCGGCGAGCCCAGAACAATTTCGCTGCGCTGCTTCATCAGCCCGCATTTCCCACAGGGTCGCCTTCGATCCCCGTTGTGTCGAAAAAAAAGTTCATTGAGGCCATCATCCGAGGTGCTCTGAGCGCAGTGTCGAAGGATCGAAGGCTGATCGGCGCTGGCCTGTCTGCGGTGCCATCGGCTTGAGCTTCAGGCAAGCGATTGAACAACCATCCCTTGCCTTCCAGCCCTGCGCCGCTGACATCCTCAACGTAAGGCCATCACTCGATCCCCTTGCGAGAAATGCGGGCTAGCGCCCGGTACGTTCTGCATCGATCAGCGCCCGCTTGCGTTCGAGACCCCACTTGTAGCCACCCATGCTGCCGTCACCGCGAATCACGCGATGGCAGGGCACCAGCACGCCGACGCGATTGCGTGCACAGGCGCTCGCCACCGCACGCACCGCGCGCGGTGCGCCGATCGCCTCGGCGACCTCGCTGTACGAGCGCAGCTCGCCGCTCGGTATCTGCTGCAGATAAGCCCAGACCTTCATTTGCAAAGCCGTGCCGCGCAGATCGAGCGGCAACGCCGGTGCATCCGGCGCACCAGCAAGATGTGCGGACAGGGCCTGCATCCAGCGTTCGAACTCGCTACGCATGGTTTCCGCCATAGCCGCGATCTGCGCCGCCGGATATTCCGCGCGCAGCATCTCGATCAGCTCCGCCTCGCTCGCACCGAACTGCACGAAGCACAGGCCGCGATCCGTCGCACCCATCATCACCAGTCCCAATGCTGACGGAGCGCTGGCGTAGGAGATCTGCGTCCCCGCGCCACGCGCGCGATACTGGCCCGGCGTCATGCCCAGGCGCGTCGAGACCTTCTCGTACAGTCGACTGCCGGACCCGAAGCCGGCTTCATGGATCGCCTGCGTCACGGTCTCGCCGGCCTTGAGCTCGCCGCGCAACACCCGCAGCCGGCAGGCCTCGACGTACTGCCGCGGGGTCACGCCGATCACCGCCCTGAACTGACGTTGCAGGTGGAACGGGCTCAGGTTCGCCTGCGCGCCCAGCGCTTCGAGCGTCAACGCATCCTGCGCGTGCGATTCGATGTAGCGGCACAGTGCGTGCATCTTCTGCGTGCGCTGATCGGCCGCCGCCATGCCGTCCGGCCGGCAGCGCTTGCAGGGCCGCAGACCGCTGGCCTGGGCCTCGGCCGTGCTCGCAAAGTAACGGACGTTCCTGCGCCGCGGCAGCCGCGACCTGCACGAGGGGCGGCAGTAGACACCCGTCGTCAGCACGCCGTACCAGAAGCGACCGTCCTGATCCGTGTCGCGCGCCTGCAGCGCCTCCCAGCATTGTTGGTCGTTCATCTTCATGCTCCACCCAGTGTATCGGTGGAGTCATGATCGTGAACCGGCGGCACTGCGACACTCCGGTTCTTGCGGAGTGACCCCCGAACGGAAACGGGCAGGCCAGTGGCCTGCCCGTGATGCCCTGGCGGCGCGGAAATCAGCGCTGGACGGTCAGCCGACCAGCGACGGCAGGCTGCCCCTGACCAGACCTGCCGCTCGTCTGCCGCGCTGCCGAAGCCCGCTTGCTGCTGTCCAGCGGCACGCGATCATAAAAGCGCGCGATGAAGGTCTGCAGATCGCTGGCGTCCACGCCTGCACTGTCGATACGGCGGCGTTCAAGCCAGTAGTAGCGCTCGCCTTCGCGATTGACCGGAACGAGAACGCGCCGATCGAACAGGACGCAGGTCTGGCTCTGCTGCGGATCGCAATCGCTGACGTCGTCGCTGCTGTCATAGTAGCGGTTGATCACGACCTCGCCAGCGCCGGAAAGGCTCCAGTTCAATGCATAGGCAAGGTCTGCCTGCGCAGGTTCGCCGTTCTCGTCGATGAAGCTGTCCTCCTGGGCGCCGCCACCGTCCGCCTCCAGGCGCAGGACGAAGCCGTCCAGCCGCGGATCGCCGCCGTTCTCCGCGCCGACTCCGAACTGGAAATAGCGCGCCGGAATCTCGGACGCCGCGAAGGCAACGGACGGGTCACGACCGAAGGACAGCGCCAGGTCCGCGAACCGGCCGTCTGGCGTGACGTAGTCAACGAGCACGACGCGGGCCACGCTGTCGATGCCCAGCACCGGCCGATAGCGCCCCTCGATGCCGTTGCCATAGGACACGGTGAGCGTGCCGTCGGTGACGCTCCAGCTGAAGGCGGGCGCGGTGAACCGGCCGCTGCCGCTGCCCGATGCCGCGAAGCTGAGCAGATCGTCGGGGAGCAGCGTGTTGCCGCCCTGATCGGCCGTTGCGAATGCCGACAGGACAAGGCTGCGCCCGGCGACGTCCGCCGCTGCAAAATCCTGCAGGGTCTCGTCCCTGAGT
>JALYJV010000461.1 GCA_030775105.1 Pseudomonadota bacterium
CGGAGCGCACAGCTTTCACTTCGCGCAGCACCGCAGCGTGTTCGCTCTCTCCAGGCAAAGGAACGCAGACCGGCCGACTCCAGCCGCCGTAGTCCTCGAACCGCGCACCGGCGGCGCGCTGCAGGGCGTCAGTCGGCAGCTGGCGCAGCGGCTGGTAGAACGCGCCTACCGATTGACCGGCGATCGCACCGAAAGTCACCGGATTGAATGGCGGACGGAACTTGGTCGTTCCTACCTCGCCGGGCGCCTTGCCAAGCACGCCGCCGAGGATGCCGATGGCGTTGACGTTCGAGGTCTTGCCCTGGTCGGCCATCATGCCGGTGGTCGTGTAACGCTTCAGGTGCTCGACGGCCGCGAAGTTCTCGCGCACCGCAAGGCGAAGATCGCCTTCCGTCACGTCGCTGGCGTAGTCGACCCAGCTGTACGACTGGCTGCGTCCCAGCGCGCTGACATCGACGGACCACAGGGCGCCCTGGTGAAGGTCCGCGTCGAATGCACCTGCGGCAGCGCCGACCGAGCGATCACGCTGTGCCGGCTTGACCGGAATGAAGGCCTGCAGGCGGCCGTCGAACTTCAGCGAACCGCCGGCCTGAGAGAACAGATGGACAGTCGGATTCCAGCCGCCCGAAACAAGCAGGCAGTCGCAGTCCAGAACCTGCGCGGTCTGCGCTAGCGCCCGACCCTGCGCATCGACCTGGTGAAACTCGACGGCAGCAATCGCCGACGCGCCGCGCGCATCGGTCGGCGCGGATTTCCATTCGATGTGGATGCCACGCGCTTCAGCCGCTTTGACATCCGCGCTGTCGGAGCCCTCGCGCGAATCGAGGATCGCGACGATGTGCAGGCCCGCGCTCGCCAGCTCGCAGGCCACCGCGTAGACGCTGTCGTTGTTCGTCGCGATGACGACGTCCTGCCCGACCCGCACGCCGTACAGGTGCAGGTACTGACGCGCCGCGCCGGCCAGCATCACACCCGGGCGGTCGTTGTTCGGGAACACGATCGGCCGTTCGATCGCGCCGGTCGCCAGCACGACTTCGCGCGCGCGGACATGCCACAGGCGCTGCCGCACCGCGCCTTCAGTGAAGGCCTGCACAGCAACCAGGTGGTCGTGGTCGTAGTAGCCGAAAACAGTACAACGGCTGGCGATGCTCAGCGACGTGAGGGACGCTGCCTTCTTCAGCAAGCGATCGAGATCGCCGGACGCCGACGGCTCGTAGCGCAAGGCGCCACCCAGCTGCGGCCGGTCGTCCATCAACAGCACCCGCTTGCCGGATTCAGCCGCAGCAATCGCCGATTCGAGTCCATGACGGCCGCCACCAACGATGAGCACGTCGACGTTGTCGTGGCGCTTGTCGTAGCAATCCGGATCCGGCTTGCGTGGGCTCACGCCCAATCCCGCTGCAGCGCGGATCAGCGCTTCGAACCAATGCCAGCTGGGCCAGATGAAGGTCTTGTAGTAGAAGCCCGACGGCATGAACGTCTTGAAGTGACGCAGGATGCCGAGCAGGTCGAAGCGTGCGCTGGGCCAGCAGTTGACGGCCTTCGCTTCGAGACCGTCATACAGCTCGACCTGGGTTGCCTTGAGATTCGGCTCAGCACGCTCGTCTCGGCCAACCTGCACCAGCGTGTTGGGCTCCTCGAAGCCGGCACCGAGGATGCCGCGCGGTCGGTGGTACTTGAAACTGCGGCCTGTCACCTTCACGCCATTGGCGAGTAGCGCCGATGCCAGCGTATCGCCGGCGTAACCGCTGTAGCTGCGACCGTCGAACGTGAACCGCAGCGTGCGGCTGCGATCGATCAGGCCGCCTTTATCCAGACGATGGGTCTGTGTCATGACGCGGCTCCCACAGCGCTGATGTCAGGCTTCGGATCGGTCATCGCGTAGATCACGCGTATCTCGTGGGTCACGGTGTGGCGCGCCACGTTGAACCATTGGCGGCAGCCAGCGATGTGCAGCCAGCGTTCGTAGTGCCAGCCTTTCGGATTCTCACGGAAGAACAGATACGCGGCCCACTGCGCATCACTGACCTGATCGTGAGGACCGGGGCGCTGGATGTGGCTTTGCCCACCGCAGCGGAATTCATTTTCGTCGCGAACACCGCAGAACGGACAGTTGAGCTTGAGCATCAGTGTGCGATCCCCGAGGCGCCGGCTTCGTCGACCATGGCGCCGGTCGTGAAGCGTTCCAGGCCGAAGGCCTCGATCAGCGGATGTCGTTTGCCGGTCGCCAGCGTGTGCGCCATCGTGTAGCCACCCGCCGGTATGGCCTTGAAGCCGCCGGTGCCGAAACCGCAGTTCAGATACAGATTGTCGACCGGTGAAGGTCCGAGGATCGGCGAGGAATCCTTGACGATGTCGACGATGCCCGCCCACTGCCGCATCAGACGCAGCCGCGAGAACATCGGGAACATGTCGAGCATGCCGGCGGTGACCGCTTCGACCGTGTTGAAGTTACCGCGCTGCGCGTACGACGGGTACAGGTCCAGCGCGCCACCGACGACGATCTCGCCCTTGTCGGTCTGGCTGATGTAGACGCCGGTCGAAGGCGAAATCGTCACGGTGTTCAGCACCGGCTTGAGCGGCTCGGACACAAACGCCTGCAGCGCATAGCTGGACACCGGCAACGGCACGCCTGCCATTGCGGCGATCTGGCTGGAATGCCCGGCCACCGAGATGCAGACGCGTCCGGCAACGACGTCTCCACGATTGGTCTTGACGCCGGTGACGGTGTTGCCGCTCTTGATGAAGCCCGTCACTTCGCAACCCTGCACGATGCTCGCGCCGAGCTGATCGGCGGCGCGCGCATAACCCCAGGCCACGCCGTCATGGCGCGCGGTGCCGGCGCGCGGCTGGCACAGGCCGCCCAGCACCGGGAAGCGCCCGTCGAGGCGCAGCAGCGGCTCGCGTTCATGGATCTGCTCCGGCGTCAGCCACTCGGCGTCGATACCGTTGACGCGCATGCCGTTCATGATGCGCCGCGCCATCTCGACCTGATGCCTGTTATGGGATAGGGTCACGTTGCCGCGCTGCGACAGCATGATGTTGTAGTTGAGGTCGCGGCTTAGTCCTTCATACAGCTGCAGGGACTTTTCGTAGAACGCCGCCGAGGCTGGATAGAAGTAGTTCGACCGCACCACCGTCGTATTGCGGCCGGTGTTGCCGCCGCCGATCCAGCCTTTCTCCAGGACTGCGACATTGGTAACGCCATGGTTCTTCGCCAGATAGTACGCCGTCGCCAGGCCGTGGCCGCCGCCGCCGATGATGACGACGTCGTAGGACGGCTTCAGTTCCTTGTTGCGCCATGCGGGTTGCCACTGCCTGTGGCCGCTGAGCGCGTGACGGACGATGGATAGAGCGGAATAGCGCACAGTTTAGCCCCGGACGTTCTGTAATTCGAGTACACAATACATCACTGTATAACGCTGTTCACGGCAATGTCCGAAACGGACAGAGAAGCAGCATCGCCTAGCCTGTCGAATGCTTGCCGCGGTACAGCGTGCCGGCCAGGGCCTTGATGTAGAGCGGCAGGTTGCTCTCGCGCTGACCCACCGGTTCGCTCATCCCCAGGGCGTAGTAGCCGATCTGGTGCATATAGAAAATGCGCGCACGGATCACCGCATCCTTCACTTCGTAGCCCATGCCTTCAAATATCTGACGCAGGATATCGATGCGCTGCTGATCGACCTTCTCGACCACATTCGCCGTGGGCTGCGAGATGCGCGCCCACTCACGGACCGCCATGTCGAACTGCGGATCGAAGCCGGTCTCATGGACCAGATCATCGGTGATCCGGTCCAGCGCCTCGCTGGCCGCCTTGCGGGTCGACACTTCGACCTTCGCCGGAGTGAAGCGGTTCTGGTTCTTCCACATCACCAGCAGTTCGTCCAGGATCTGGTTGTGGCTCTTGAAGTGGTGATAGAAACCACCGCGCGTCACCTTCAGGCGTTTGGCCAGACGGTCGACCTTGACGCCATCGATCCCATCCTCGATCAGCGCCACGCGGGCGCTGTTGAGCCAGCCTTCGCGGGTGATCTTGATGTTGCCCTTGCGGGTTGGCTTTGGCGAAACCAGTGGTCGCTTCTGCCGGCGTGTCGAAATGAGCTTGCGTTTCATGGTCGTGAATTTACAGTCAGAACTGTATAATACACTTTCTGCGGAACTATTCAGCATGCTGGACCAGCGGTGCCCGCAACTGGATGGCAGCCGTCACCGTGTTGCGCATCAGGCAGGCAACCGTCATCGGCCCCACGCCGCCGGGCACCGGAGTAATCCAGGCCGCCCGTTCAACCGCGACGTCGAATTGCACGTCGCCCTGCAACCTGCCGTCCGTCCCGCGATGAATGCCCACATCGATCACGGTCGAGCCCGGTGGCACCCATGCTCCAGGGATCAATTGCGGCTTGCCGGCCGCGACAACCAGGATTTCGGCATTGGCGACGTCGTCCCTCAGATTGCGCGTGAAACGATGAGTCACGGTCACGATCGCCCCGGCAAGCAGCAGTTCCAGTGCCATCGGTCGTCCGACGATGTTCGACGCGCCAACGACCACCGCACGACGGCCGTGGAACGTCTCCCCCACATGGCGCAGTAGTTCCATCACACCCATTGGCGTGCATGGCCGCAGCCTTGGGCTGCGCTGCGCAAGACAGCCGACGTTGATTGGGTGAAAGCCGTCGACATCCTTGCGGGGATCGATGCGGTGAAGTATCTCCGTTGCATCCAGACCCGCCGGCAGAGGCAGCTGCACCAGAATGCCGTCGACATGAGCATCCGCATTCAGGCGGTCGATCAGTCGAATCAGGTCCTGCTGCCGGGTGCTGGCCGGCAGCTCATGAGGGATTGAGCGGATGCCGGCGCGCTGACTGGCGCTGATCTTGTTGCGGACATACACCGATGACGCCGGGTCGCCGCCGACCAGCACGGTCGCCAGCGCAGGTGGAGACTGCCCAGCGGCCTCCAGCTGCAGAACCCGATCGCGCAGTTCGGCAATGGCGCGGTCAGCGAGTTGCCGACCGTCGATGATCCGGGCACTCATTTCGGGTCGCCGCTGCATTCGCGGGCGCTGTCCATGACTTCTGCAGTCATCACGAGAAGACGATGGTCTTCGAGCCATTCAGAATGACGCGGTGCTCTACATGCCAGCGGACTGCGCGTGCCAGGACGCGGGCCTCCACCTCGCGGCCCAGGTTGGTCATCTCATCGGCGCTCATGGCATGGGTGACGCGAACGACGTCCTGCTCGATGATCGGTCCTTCATCGAGATCGCTCGTCACATAGTGCGCAGTCGCGCCCACCAGCTTCACTCCGCGCTCAAAGGCGCGCTTGTAGGGACTCGCACCCTTGAAGCTCGGCAGGAATGAGTGATGAATGTTGATGCACCGCCCGTCCAGCTTGTGGCAGAGGTCCCCGGAGAGGATCTGCATGTAGCGCGCGAGCACCAGAAGATCGACCCGATGCTGCGACAGCAGATCAAGAATCTGGGCTTCCTGGGCGGTCTTGCTTTCGGGAGTGACCGGGAGATAGTGAAAAGGCAATCCGTGCCACTCGACCAGAGAGCGCATGTCCTCGTGGTTCGAGACGACGCCGACAATGTCTGTATGCAGCAAACCTGCCTGCCATTTATGCAGCAGGTCTTGCAGGCAATGTCCGTACTTCGACACCGCAATCATGGTTCGCACCTTGGTGGCCCACTCCGACAGGTGCCAGCTCAGCTTCAACTTCTGCGCGATGCTGCCGAATGCCCCTCTGAACTCACTGTCGGCTGCATCTCGCGTCGTTGCCAAGTGCATGCGCACAAAGAACTGACCACAACCGGTATCCCCAAACTGCGCTGCATCGCGAATATCCAGTCCCGCCTGAAAGACCGCTGCGGTCACCGCGGCGAGAATGCCCGGCTGGTCCGGGCAACGGAATGTGAGGATCAGGTCTTTGGTGATGTGGGCCATGGGGTTCATCCGGATCATTGCGATTCAGGGCAAGAGTAAGCACCTCATCATTTTATTATACATGTCTGTATTGTTTATGGACATGGGAATGACAATCCTCCCTTTCGGTGGCATCAGATGCTGGTCATATCACCGCGCGATCCCGACGCCAGATCCGTGACGTATACACGCTGTTCACGGTCGGGATGGCCTCGATCTTCCTGGCCAGATAGGTGGCCTTCCGCTCGTCGATATTCCGCAGCTCGACGATGATCTGCATCGTCCCGTTCATCAGGTCAATCGCCGTCAACGCCACCGGAATGGAGTTGTTCACCGCAACCAGCGCAGCAATCCGGATCGTGACGATGGGGTCCGCTTCCGCTTCGATCGTGAGGATGTCCCGCCAGCTCATGACACTCCGGCCCTCTGACGACCGACGCGCGACATCAGTGCTTCAGCAACTCACGCGCTCGCATGTCGGCGACGCGGCTGGTTGGGATGTTCAGGCGTGCCGAGTCCGCAAAGATCTCGGACAGCGTGACGCCGATCTGCTCGATCTGCCGCAGAGGTCCCGCTTCATCGGGATCACGCAGATACTCCGCTGCGACCCAGATGATGCCGCCGGCGTTGATCACGTAGTCCGGTGCGTAAAGAATGCCGCGCTCATGCAGGCGCTGACCGTCGGCGTCATTCTCAAGCTGGTTGTTGGCTGCACCGGCAACGACGGAACCCCTGAGCTGCGGAATCGATCGGGCGTTGAGCGTCGCACCCAGCGCACAGGGGCTGACGACGTCGACATCCTGGGTCAGGATCTCATCGATCGATGCTGCCGTCGCGCCGAACTTCTCCACCGCCCGGTAGACCGCGACGGAATTGATGTCCGACACGACAAGCTTCGCGCCGGCCTGATGCAGCAGCTCGCAAAGACCGAAGCCGACATGTCCCAGGCCCTGCACCGCGACACGCAGCCCTTCGAGGTGGTCCAGTCCAAGCCTTGCCTGCACTGCGGCCTGAATGCCGACATAGGTGCCGAGCGCGGTGCGCGGTGAAGGGTCGCCATCGCGAACAACCGCTCCATCCCGCTGCGGAAGGCCGCCGACGTAGCGGGTATGTCGCGACACGAGTTCCATGTCCGCAACTCTGACGCCGACATCCTCCGCAGTGATATAGCGCCCACTCAGTGCGTTGACTGCCCTGCCGAAGGCCTCGAACTGCTCGGCGGTCACCGGCTTCTGCTTGTCGCGGATGATGACCGCCTTGCCGCCGCCAAATGGCAGGCCAGCGATCGCGTTCTTGTAGCTCATGCCACGCGAAAGCCGCAGCGCATCCGTGAGCGCATCCGTAGACGAAGCGTAGCTCCAGGCGCGGCACCCGCCGAACGCCGGGCCCCGGTGAGTGGAGTGAATGGCAACGATCCCCTGCAGACCGCTCTGCGCATCAGAGA
>JALYJV010000462.1 GCA_030775105.1 Pseudomonadota bacterium
CATCGCGCGAGCAGTTCTGGTCCAGCCGACGCGAGCAGCACGGGCATCTGCGCAGCTGGGGCACAACCGCGCAGGGCGTCTACCGCACGGGAGAAACCGTGCAGTACAAGATCTATGTGCGCGATGACTCGGGCGAGCGCCTCGCGCCGGCGCCGTCGGGGCGCTACAGGGTGACGGTGTACGACGCCGCAGGCGCGACGGTGCATCAGCGCGAAGCGGTTGCGCTCAATCGCTTCAGTGCGCTGGACGGTTCGTTCGTGCTGTCGGAGAACGCCGCGGTCGGCTGGTATCGCTTCGAACTGAAGCCGGACTACGCCGAGTTCACGCTCGATCCGCTGCAGGTGCTGGTCGCCGATTTCGTGCCCGCACCGTTTCGTGTCGGCGCCGAGTTGCGCGCCAAGACGGCGACACCGGGTGCGGCCGTTCCGCTGCATATCGAGGCCAAGCTGCAGGGTGGTGGCCCGTTCAGTGCGGCGCGCCTGCGTGCGCAGGCGCGTCTCGAAGTGGTGGCGTTCGAGCCGAAGCATCCGCTGGCAAAGGAATTCACCTTCGACAGCGCCGATGACAGCGGTCGCGAACTGCAGCCGGTGCTTGATCAGACCGCGCAGCTCGATGCCCAGGGCGAATGGCAGTCCACGCTGACGCCACCCGATGGGGCGGTGATGGTCGGACGTCTGTTGCTCGAAGGCAGCGTTGAAGATGATCGCGGCCGCAGCATCGTTGGCCGCAGCAGCATTCCGTATTTCGGACGGGATCGCTACATCGGTGTGCGCTCCGGGCAATGGACCCTGCAGCAGGGCAAGGCCGCGAGCGTCGATGCGCTGGTCGTCGATGCGCTGGGGCAGCCGCAGCGTGGCACGCCGTACTACATCAAGATCGAGCGCAAGGAGACCCTGGGTGCGCGCGTCAAAGGTGCGGGCAATGCCTACATCACGCGCTACACCAAGCAGTGGAAGCGTGTCGAAACCTGCAAGGGGCGCTCGACACTTGAAGGCATGAAATGCGAGTTCACGCCGGATGCGGCAGGCGAGTTCCGCGTCACCGCGATGGTGCGCGACAGCGCCGACCGCCTGTACCAGACCCACTACGAGTTGTACGCGCAGGGCGCGAGTGCGGTGCTGTGGGAAGAGTCGCCGGATTACAGTCTTGATCTGCGGGCCGAGCAGGACAGCTGGACGGTCGGCAAGACCGCACGTTTCCTGGTCAAGAATCCGTTCCCGGGTGCGCAGGCGCTGGTGACGGTCGAGCGCTACGGTGTGCTGCACAAATCGGTGCAGGTGCTCAAGGGCTCGACGCCGGTGATCGAGATTCCGGTGCTGCCGGAATATGTGCCGGGCGCGTACGTGTCAGTCGTCGTGATGTCGCCGCGTGTTGAAGCGCCGCTGAAGGGTGGCGTCGATCTTGGCAAGCCGACGTTCCGCATGGGCTATGCCAAGCTCGTGGTCGACGAGCCGTATCGTCACATCGACATCAAGCTGACACCGGACCGCGAGGCCTACCGGCCGCGGGAAACGGTGAGTGTGAAGCTGCAGGCCAAGGTCGCGAATCCGGTCTCTGATGGCAAGACCGCTCAGGACGAACCGATCGAGTTCGCGGTCGCGGTCATCGACAAGGCAGTATTCGATCTGATCACTTCCGGCACCGACTACTTCGATCCGCTCAAGGGTTTCACCGCGCTGGATTCGCTCGATCTGTCGAACTACAGCCTCCTGACGCAGCTGATCGGGCGGCAGAAGTTCGAGAAGAAAGGCGCGAACCCGGGCGGTGACGGCGGTGCCGATCTGTCGCTGCGCTCGGTCGAGAAATTCGTCGCATACTGGAATCCGGCGCTGGCTGCCGACGCGCAGGGCAACGCGGAAATCTCCTTCACGCTGCCCGATCAGCTGACCGGCTGGCGCGTTCTGGTGATGGCGGTGACGACCAGCGAGCGCATGGGTCTGGGCCAGACCGACATCAGCGTCACCAAGCCGACCGAGCTGCGTCCGGCGATGCCGAATCAGCTCGCGGTCGGTGATCAGTTCAGCGCTGGTTTCACCGTGCTGAATCGCACCGATCATGCACGCAAGATCGAAGTCAGCATCGAGGTCAAGGGTGGAGCAAAGGGCGAGATCAAGCAGGTCGTCGAACTCGCTACCTTCGAGCGCAAGACAGTATTGCTGCCGCTCAAGGTCGAGACTGCGGAGAATCTGCAGTTCCGTGCGAGCGCCGGTGACGGCGAAGACTCGGACAAGCTTGCGCATGAGGTGCCGATACGAGCGCAGCGCGTCTCGGCCACTGCGGCCGATCTGTCCGATCTCACCGCAGAGCAATCGGTGACGCAGATCATCGATGTTCCCGCCAGCGCACTCTCGGCGAAGCTGAGTGTGGCGCTGACGCCGACCCTGCTCGGTGCGCTCGATGGCGCATTCGAATACCAGCGCGCGTATCCGCACGAATGCTGGGAGCAGCGCCTGAGCAAGGCGACAATGGCGGCGCAGTTCCTCAAGCTCAAGCCGCGTCTGGATCCGGCCGCCGCATGGCCGGGTGCGGACCAGCAGATCGCGACGGTGCTGGCGGACGCGAGCAGCTTCCAGGCGCCGAACGGCGGCATGGCGTTCTTCGTCGCCAGCGATGCCAATGTCAGCCCGTACCTGTCGGCATTCACAGGGCTCGCGTTCGGCTGGCTCAGGGACATGGGCCACGCGCCACCTGCCCAGGTCTGGGATGCGCTCGACGAGTATCTGCTCGGCGTGCTGCGTGCGGATCCGACCGCGCAGGGTTTCAGCTCACGCGAAGCGCGTGCACAGCTGCGCGCGGTCGCACTGGCGGCGCTCGCGCAGCGCGGCAAGGTCGACGCCGCCGAACTGGCCCGGCATGGCGAACAGCTGGCCCGCATGGGCCTGTTTGGCGAAAGCCTGTTCTGGCAGACCGCAGAGAAGATCGACGGTGGTGAAGCCTGGGCCGGGCGTGCGCGTGAACGCGTGCTCGCACGGGCCAACGAATCGGCCGGTCGTCTGTCGCTTGAAGATGACGACGACCGTGACTGGGTCTGGCTGCTGGGTTCGCCGGTCCGTTCCAACTGCGCGGCGCTGAGTGCGCTCGTGGTGGCACGCGAGCAATCCGGTATCGGCGAACTGCCACAGAAGCTGATCCGCCATGTCACGTCGGCACGCAGCGGCCGCACGCACTGGAACAACACCCAGGAAAACCTGTACTGCGCACAGGCCTTGATTACCTACAGCGAGGCCTATGAGCGTGATCCGGTTGATCTGGCGGTCAAGGCGACGGTCGGGGAACAACCGCTCGGCAGCGTTCAGCTGAAACCCACAACGAGTCCTGTGCTCAGCACCGCGGTCAGCGCCAGCGGTCAGCAGGCCGTGCGGGTGGAAGCGACAGGATCCGGTCGCGGCTATGTCAGTACGCGGCTGCAGTACGTCGAGCCTGAAGACACACCGGCAATCAGCGCCGGCCTGTCGGTGCAACGCAGCTACGCAGTGCAGCGCGGCGGCCAGTGGCAACCGCTCACGCCGAACGCCAACGGCGAACTGGAAATGCAGCAGGGCGAGGTTCTGAAAGTGGACCTGACAGTCGATGCTCCGGCGTGGATGACGTATGTCGTCGTTGATGACCCGGTGCCCGGCGGTATCGAGCCTCTGAATCCGGATCTGGCGACGACCGCGGGCATCGACGAGCAGGCCCTGGCCGACAACAGCGCGTATCCGTGGCCGTTCTATCATCGCGAGCTGCGATTCGAGTCGGTGCGTCACTACGCCGATTTCATCGCGCAGGGCCGTTATCAGCTGAGCTGGTTCGGTCAGGCGATCTCTGCAGGTGAGTTCGCGATCGCACGCAGTCACGTCGAGCAAATGTACGACCCGGATGTCTACGGAAACGGTGTCGCCGCGCGCCTGCGTGTGACTGCACGCGCGCCGTGAGCCGGTCTGACTTCAGCTTGTTGCCGCGCCGTGGCGCCGTCGTCATTGCGGGTGGCGTTGCGCTGTTGCTGCTGGCAACGCTGTTGGGGCAGCGCGGCCTGCCGGAGACGCTGACGCCGCCAACCGACACCGGTGACGTCGCCGTGCTTGATCGCCATGGCGATCCGCTGCAGCTGGTGTTCGACGGTGGCTGGAATCAGATGCAGCAACTGCCGCTGACACAGATGCCAACTTTGCTCGCGCAAGCAGTCATTGCCGCCGAGGACCGGCGTTTCCGCGAACACAGCGGTATCGACTGGTGCGCACGCGCTGCAGCGGTGTGGCAGAACCTCAAGGCGCGCCGCGCCGTGCGTGGTGCGAGCACGATCAGCGAACAGGTGGTTCGTCTGCTGCACCCGCGTCCGCGCACGCTGTGGTCGCGCTGGGTCGAGGGATTTGAAGCGCGGCGTCTGGAGGCGCGTTTCAGCAAGGACGAAATCCTCGAGTTCTATCTGAATCAGGCGCCGTACGGGGCGAATCGCCGTGGCGTCGTCCAGGCCGCGCAGTTTTATTTTGGCCGCAGTCTCGAAACCCTGAGTCAGCGCGAAACCCTGGCGCTGGCGGTGTTGTTGCGCGCGCCGTCGCGTCTGCTCAAGGAAACGGCCGCACTGCAACGCGGCATCGACCGGCTGACCGGTGTACTGACCGCTGCCGGGATGCTCGCGGCAAATGATGCGGAACAGGCACCGCTGCGCTTCGTTCGCGTACGGCCGGCATTGCGGGCGGCGCACTTCGTTGCCCAGGTGCGCGCGCGTTCTGGTGGCGCGGCATACGGCAGCCCATTGCGAAGCAGCCTTGACACCAAGCTGCAGGCCGATGCCGAGGCCTATCTGACTGCGCGGCTGCAGGACCTTGATGGGGAGGGTGCGCGCCAGGGTGCGGCACTCGTCGTCGATCTCGATGGCAATCGCATTCGCGCATGGGCAGTTGTCGATGCAAGAGAGCCGGACGTGATCGGCATCGATGCGGTTGATGTCGCGCGTCAGCCGGGGTCTACGCTCAAGCCCTTGCTCTACGCCGCCGCATTTGAGCGCGGCTGGGGTCCGCAGACGATGGTCGTCGACAGTGCGCTGGCTGAACGCGTCAACGGCGGTCTGCATGAGTACCGCAATTACAGTCGCACGCATCACGGTGTCATCAGCGTTCGTGAAGCGCTCGGCAACTCGCTGAACATTCCGGCGGTCAAGGCGCTGCAGTTCGTCGGTGCCGCACCGTTTCTCGACAAGCTCAAGGCGCTCGGCGTGCGCAGTCTCGATCGTCATCCGGATGTCTACGGCGATGGCCTCGCACTCGGCAATGGTGAAGTCTCGCTGTATGAACTGGTGCAGGCTTACACCGCGCTCGCCCGCGAAGGGCGTTATCGGCCCCTGACCGTGTTCGACGACGAGCGCGAGGGTCGGGCCGATCGTGTCGGCTTCGATGCCAATGCCGCGCGAATGATCAGCGGCATCCTCGCCGATCCGTCTGCGCGCCTGCTCGAGTTCGGTGATAGTGGCGTGCTGCGCTTCCCGCAGAGCACTGCGGTCAAGACCGGCACGTCCAGCGACTATCGCGATGCCTGGACCGTTGCCTACAACGGCCGCTATGTCGTCGGTGTCTGGATTGGCGATCTGTCGGGCCGCGCAACTGACGGCATCACGGGTTCCACCGGTGCAGCTTTGCTGACGCGCGGCCTGCTGGCCAGTGCAGGTGACGGCGCTCCAGTGATCGCGCAAGCTTCCGGGCAAGGCAGTCTGCAAGTCGCCGCGGTGCCCGCTACCCCGTTACAGCCCGCGCTGGTCCAGCCGTATGACGGACTGCAGCTGGCGATGGACCCGCGCATTCCGGACGAGCTTGAAGCTTTCGACTTCGAGCTGGCCTGGCAGCAGGGCATCAAGACCGTGCGCTGGTATGTCAACGGTGAACTGGTCGGCGAAGGTGCCGGTCCACGCTGGAGCTGGCGGTTGCAGCGTGGCGCGCACTTGCTCAAGGCAGTCGCCGATGGCGGAGATGGCGTCGGAATTGAAACTGCTGCGGTAAGCTTCGTAGTGCGTTGACGCTACGAGAAAGTTCACAATACGAAACCTTCACAGGAGCACGAACATGCCGTTGAAAGTTCTCTACACCGCACATGCTGTGTCCTCCGGTGGGCGCAATGGCCATACCGAATCACGCGATGGCGTCGTCAAGGCCGACCTGTCGGTGCCCAAGGAGATGGGCGGTCCCGGCAAGCCCGGCACAACGACGCCGGAAGATCTGTTTGCGGCGGGATACGCAGCCTGCTTCGGCGGCGCGGTTGATTACCTCGCGACGCAGATGAAGCTCAAGCCGACTTCGGTCGAGATTGAAGTGGCCGTTGGCATCGGTCCGGACGACAGCGGCTTCGGTCTGAAGGCAGACATTACGGCGTGGATCAGCGGTATCTCGGATGTCGATGCGAACAAGCTGATTGCCGCCGCCCACCAGTTCTGTCCATACTCGAAGGCAACGCGCAACAACATCGACGTAGGTCTCAAGGTCGTGATCGTCTAGCGCGCAAAGGCCAGAAGTCCGGTGTGACCGTCACGAGGCTGGTCAGGCTCGTGACTCACTTTGCTCTGTCGTTGCGGATACTCACGCCATTTCCATCTATCCGATTCCCGCTTATCTCGTCCTCGGTCTGATCACGGTCGGCATGGGCAGCATTTTCCTTTGGCTGGATCGGCGTGAGCGCTCCAGCCGAGCGCTCGGCAGCAGTCTCATCAGCATGGGATCAGTCCTGTTCCTCTCGGGTTTCGAGGCCTTTGGCGGATCGAATGTTTCACCCCTTGCACACATCGCTACCGAAACGCTGATCGCGATATCGATATTCGGCGGCATCGAATGGGGACGCCGCATCGGTGTTGGCACTGAAGGCGGGGTCGCACGTGCAGCGAATATCCTGTTCCGGATTTCGCAGGGCCTGGTAGTGATCTATTGGGCGCTCGGCATCGGCTACACCATCATCTTTCCGGAGCTTGCGACGTCGGACGGGGCAGGGCTGGTTGCTCGGAGCGGTGTCGAGTTCGCGGTATTCGTCCCCGTGCTGGGCAGCGCGATGCTGCTCTCAGCCATCGCCATCCTGCTGATGCATTTTGCGCGGCGTGTTGATCCCGCCGAGGCGATGCGGCTGCGCGCGCTGATGCTGGCCGCGCCGTTCCTGCTCTCCGGCATCGTGATCCAGGGAACGCCGATGGCACTGCTGATGGCGACCGGATTGCTGATCTATCTGGCAGCGTCGGTGCGTTTCCTGGTGATTCAACAGCAACGCGGTCAGTTCATGAGCCGCTTTGTCTCGCCGCAACTCGCGCATCTGGCGCGCCAGACCAGTGCCTTGGCCTTGCAGCGCCGGGAGCGTCGCAATATCACTGCGGTCGCCTGCGACCTGCGCGGCTTTACTGCCTATGCGCGCGCGGAGGATTCAGAACAGGTGATTGAACTGCTGGAGCGCTACTACTCGATCATCGGTGCAGTTGCGGCTGCACACGGCGGCACGGTCAAGGACCATGCAGGGGACGGTGTGCTGATCCTGGTGGGCGCTCCGGTGACCATGCCCAAGCGCGAGTTGGCCTCTGCAGCGATGGCGCTGGAAATCCGCACTCGCGTTTCGGAAATGCTGACAGAGAGCGGCGTGCCATTGGGTATTGGCGTCGGTATCGCGTCCGGCGAGGCGACCGTTGGCGCGATCCACGGTGCAGGGCGGCTTGAATACGTCGCCGTGGGCAATGCGGTCAACCTTGCGTCACGTCTGTGCGGACGCGCGCTGGATGGCGAAGTCCTTGCCGATGCCGACACAGTCAGGGCGCTGGCCGACCGGTGCATAGTGATTCCGCACGCTGCCGAGCCCTTGAAGGGCTATCTGGAACCGGTGGTGGTTTATGCGATTCAGCCGTGATGAGAGAGGCTTCAGGTTTTGCTGAACCTACCGGGATTGCGGGCGCCACGCGTCCTCGCGCCACACCGCGTCGCGGGGTGGTCGAACCCTCCGGGTTCGAACTCCGACAATCAGAGAAC
>JALYJV010000463.1 GCA_030775105.1 Pseudomonadota bacterium
CTACGCTTTGGCATCCAGCGCGATCACCATGGACGTCGCGCCGGGCCGCTTTCGCCGCAACATGCCGGACCCGATTCCGGTGGTCGTCCTTGGCAGGCTGGCCGTTGACCAATCCCAGAAGGGCAGAGGCCTCGGCCGCGCGCTGGTCAAGGATGCCGGGCAGCGCGTCATTCAGGCGGCGGATGCCATCGGGATTCGCGGGATGCTCGTGCACGCGCTCTCGGTGGACGCCAAGACGTTCTATGAGCGGATCGGTTTCGAGCCGTCACCACTCGATGCCATGACGCTGGTGGTCACATTGAATGACCTCAAAGCCAGTTTGTGACGCTGAACCCAGGCGGCGGCGAAGCTGGCTCTCTGGCACAGTCGTGATCGGCCCGGCCCGGTAGCGTGTCGACATCTTCGTCGCCTTCGCCATCGAAGGCGAACACATGCGCGACCTCATCAAGGGACAGTCGATTCATGCCGGCACTCCGTTCGGGTATGTCCGTTACTTCAACGACCCCACCCAGTGCGCCGCGATATCCAGCATGTATAACGTCAGCATGCTCGCGCTCAGACCGGCGGCGGTGGTCTGCAGCAGGTTCCAGCGCTTCTGCGGGTTCTCGTCGAGGAAGTAGTAGATCGGGAAGCTGGCGATGAAATAGGTCGCGTAGATCGCCGAGCCGTAGGCGAGCATCAGGTCCATCTTCTCGTAGTAGAAACTCGACGCCATCATCGGATTGGCCATGGCCTTGGTTTCCATCCAGGCCCAGGCATAACCGATGAGGAAAACGAACAGCGGAAACAGCAGCCACATCGCCGGCAGGCCCAGGTTCTTGAGCCGGCGCAACACGATCGTCGCGGTCGCGTGATAAGTCAGGAAGTAGACGTGGGTGTACGCGTACATGATCAGCGGCACTTTCTGTTCGCCGCTGCCGAGCAGCGCGGCATCGAGATTGGTCGTGACGTTGGGATAGATGTAGACCATGCCCAGCACGTCGAAAAAATATTCAGAGCCGAAGTAGTTGCCGAAGAAGCCGAACACGAACAGGTACAGGTTCACCTTCAGCCAGTAGCTGTCATGCCAGGGCTGGCTGGTGTAGCGCCTTGCGAGGAACATCGGGATGAGCAGCGCCGGCAGCGCGGTTGCCAGTCCGTGCAGCAGCAAGGCAGTGTCTCCCCAGACTTTGTCCCAGCCGGTGAACATCATCATGGCCATCGAGGCCATCCACACCGGCGAATAGATCAGGAAGAATCTTTCGACCCAGGCCTTGTCCGGATTGGGCGAGAACCAGCGGCTGTTCATGAGGGTTCTCTTACTTGCCGAGCATTGCGATCTTGACGATGGCGAAGGCGTTGCGCGCTTTCTCGCCGAAGCCCAGGTCGGGATGCAGCTTGCGGTGACCCGGCAGCATCTTGCCCTTGGCCATCAGGTGAATCTTTTCCTTGACGATCGGCGACAACGCACCGGCACCAGCGAGCTGGAAGAAGCAATCCTTGGCGTTGCCCATGTCGAAGAAATCGCGTTGCCATTTCCACTGGTAGTTGCCGCCGTACTCGAACCACGAGCCGCCGATGCCTTCAATGGCGACCGGCGTGCCGTCCTTACGCTTGATTGGCGAGACCTGGCGCCAGAAGCCGATCACCGTGCCGCGCTTCTCGTCGATGATGATGTCGTGGTACGGGTACTCCCAGCCCTCGAAGCCCTTCATCTGGTAGCCGATCGCGATGTCGTGAATCTCCTTGCGACCATTGGCGACGAAGTCCTGGTCAGGCCCGACATTCCACGAATAGATCGCATCTTCGGTGTACATCTCGCTGAGATGCTTGCTCCAGTCACCGGCGCGCTCGGAAGCGATGTTCGCCTCCAGCCATTTCTCGACCATGGCTTCGAGTTCCGCGCGCGGATACGACTGGTTGGGCGGAGCGATCGACGGGGCGCGGCGAGCAGGCATGGTGGTTCTCCTTCAGGGTTTTGTTGATGTGCGCTGGACGGGTGCTTTACGGATTATGCGAACGGTTGTCGTTGTTTCCATGAGGCGGCGGTGCTAGGCCGGAGCAACCATGAGTCGCGCAATGTCCTTGCGCGGTAGATGGCCCGCCTGGGCCATCCAGCGGAAAGTGTCTGGAAAGGTGTCTTCGCCACGACGGAACTGCAGGCCGGAATGCGCGATGAACTTACTCGAATCGGCCGGCGACCATTGCGTGACGAAGGCCATCGCCTCGGCAGATACCTGGGTCCTGAAGCGGATCACGCGTTGCAGCGCATCGACGCTCGCACCCATGCCGCGCAGCATTGCCGCCGGTACATGCATGCCCATCAGGCGCCGCCCCAGTCCGGCTTCGAGCTGTGCGCGGAAGTCCTTCCAGGGGTAGTAGTGACCGCCGATGATGTAGCGCGCGTTCTCGAAACCGGACGTCGGCGGATGCTCCAGCAGATGGAGATGCGCCTGCGCCAGATCGCGGACATCGACGGCCTGGAAGCCAGTCGTCGTCATCGGCACGCCCTTGGTGATGAAGGCGATCAGGCCGTGATTGGCTTCGCTGAGCTTGGGATCATCAGGACCGACGACAGCAGCGGGATAGGTGATCTGGATCGGATGGCCCTGTGCCTGCAGTTGCCGCACGTACTCGTCGCTGTCGCGCTTGGAGCGCGAATACGGCTCCCTGCATGGCGCGAGCGGAGTTTCCTCGTTGATCATCGGCAGATCCGGCCAGAACAGCGCGCTGAGACTGGAGACGTAGACGATGTTGCGGATGCCGAGCTCGCAGGCGCTGCCGATGACGGCTTTCATGCCCTGCACATTGTTGTCGTAGGTTTCCTGCGCGCGCGCCGGATCGAGCGCGACGATCGCCGCCGCGTGCAGCACGGCGTCGCAGCCCTGCATCGCCGGACGGATCAGTTGCTCGTCGCGGATGTCGCCAACCAGCAGATCGTCGACGACAAAACCCTGCTGCGCGAACCAGCGCCTGGCGATGTCCGCGTTGCGCACGAGTAAGCGAACCTGATGCCCGGCCTTGAGCAAGGCCAGCGCGGTATGCGCGCCGACGAAGCCGGTCGCGCCGGTGACGAAGACCTTCAAGGCTGCACCAGTTTCAGCGCTTGGTTGGGGCAGAACTTCACCGCCTTCTCGACCGCTTCCATCTCGCCAGGTGCGACAGTGTCCTTGACGATCGTCAGTACGCTGTCATTGCCAACCGAGAAATGCGCCGGTGATTCGCCCATGCACACCGCGTGGCCCTGGCACAGCACGCGATCGACCGCGACCGTGACGGTCTTTGGCTTGGCATGCATCGGGCAGCCGCTTTCCGTCGCCGGCGATGCGGCCTTGCCGTACTCGCTCGTGAATGTCTCTGCGCTGCGCCGCCGGTAACGTACTTTGCACGGTGTTTTCGGCTGCACGATCATGTCCGAATAGTTGTCTTCGTAACTCGCCGGCGCATCGACCAGCTCGAACTCATAGCGGCGCAGCAGCACCGCGAAGATCGCCTTGATCTGGAACATCGCGAACGCATTGCCGGAACACTTGTGCTTGCCGCCGCCGAAAGGTTGGTAGGCCATCAGGTTCTTGTCTTCGCGGCGCTCGGGCGCGAAGCGGTCCGGATCGAAAACCTGCGGATTCGAGAACAGCTTCGAGATCCGATGCGTGACCGGCGGGCTCGCCCAGACCATGTCGCCGGCCTTGATCGTGTAGTGCTTGAAATGCAGGTCGTGCGAAACCTTGCGCATCAGGATGATCAGCGGCGGATGCAGGCGCAGCACTTCTTTCAGCACGTTTTCCAGCGAAGGCATCTCGCGCAGGCTCTGGAAGCTGACGTCACCCTTGGCGCCGAGCAGCGCATCGAGCTCGGCCTTGGTCCGTTGCAGGTGTACCGGATTGCGCAGCAGCTCCAGCAGCATCCACGCGGCCGTGCCCGAGCTGGTGTGATGGCCGGCGAAGATCGCGCCGATCAGCATGCCGGTGATCTCGTTCGCGTCGAGCTTGGTGCCGTCCGCGTAACGCATGTCGATCAGCGACTGGAACATGTCGCTGGGCTTGTCGGTCTGCGCCTCGCGCTTGCGGATGATCTCGCCGACCAGTTCCTGCAGGCGTTTGCGCGCGGCGTCGCGGCGCTTGAACTTGGGAATCGGCAGGTACGGAAAATGAAACGCGAGCGGACTCACGCCCTGCTCGAGGTCGTGATAGATGTGGGCGAATTCGGTGCTGAGCTCATAGCGGAACTCGCGGCCGAGCAGGCAGTGGCTCGCGGTGTTGATCGTCAGCTGCTTCATGAAGTCGACCAGCTCGATCTCGCCGTGCTCGCCCCAGCCGGCGATCAGGTCCTCGACTTCCTGGACGATCTTGTGCGAATGCTCGCGCATCGCATCGACGCGCAGCGACGGCATCAGCGCGCGCAGCTGCTCATCCTTGCGCGCGAGTGGCGCGTCGAACACCAGGCCTTCGCCGAAGATCGGCGTCATCAGCTTGTAGGCGGCGGACTGGTCGAGCTGTTCGTCGGTCGAGCGGTAGAACACTTCGCTGGCTTCATCGCCGGTCAGCAGAAGGATCGTCTGGCCGAACATCTTGAAAGCAGCGATCTCGCCCGCCTCATCGGCCGCGCGCTGCACGAAGCGATATGGATTCTTGACGAACGGCAGCATGTGCCCAACCCAGGGAATACCGCCGCTGACTTTGGGGGGCAGCGCTCCGTGAGTGGGAGAAGACTGGATCTGCGTGGCCATGCGGGCTCCGTGGAACGCTTCTTAGTGACCCGCGCGGGTCGCTGCTTCAGGGCTGAACTCCTGCACCTTCATCGGCAGGTTGAGGCGCCACCATTTCTCGCCACGCTCGTTGACCAGATAGTTGGCCTGGTACGCGCCGGAAGTCAGGTCGTGGTACAGCGAGATGCCGCGGTGGTAGGTACCGGATTCCTGAGAGTAGAAGTAGTTGATCCAGTTCACGCGCCAGAGCTGGTCGCGCATGTCGTAACTGTCGCCGAGGTAGGCCAGCCAGCTGTCTTCGTCGGCGTAGATGCGGCGCTTCTTGTAGATGTGACGCAGGCCGTCCTTGAGATAACCCTCGACGACCCAGACTCGATGCAGTTCGTAGCGGACGTAGTCCGGATTGATCGTGTCTTCCGTCACCAGCGTCTTGTACGAAATCGCCGGGTCGTTGATCTTGAAATTGTTGTACGGGATGTAGATTTCCTTCTTGCCCACCAGTTTCCAGGTGTAGCGTTCCGGTGAGCCGTTGAAGATGTAGTCGTCATCGGAGGTACGCATGCCGGATGGCGGCACCGGATAGTCGTTGCCGATCTCCGGGGCCTTGCGCGTGCGACGGATGCCCGGATTGAACTGCCAGGCCTGCGTCGAGTTGCCGCCGGCATAGCTGTTCGGCTGGAAGCCGACATTGATCTCGCCCTTCTGGCGCACCGGCAGCAGCAGCTTGATCAGGAAGTAGCCCTCGGCGTGGCTGTCCCAGCCGCCACGGGTTTTCGGATCCGGATCGTTGCCGACCGACAGCACCTTGAAATCCCAGCGTCCCCAGGAGCGCGCGCCGGTGGAGAACACGTCGGCAATGTCGAAGACGACCGATTCGGTCCACGCGCGGGTCGGCTTGATGATGTTCCAGATCGCCTCAAGACCACTCTTGGGAAAAGGGAAGGGATGCGCGCCGGCGTGGCCCTTCAGGCCAAGGCCGTCGTCGATGATCTCCGCTTCGGCGGCGTTCTTCTTCACCACGTCGCAGACCCAGTCCGCCGGCCTGAAGTCGCGGTGACTGGGATAGACATTCATCCGGAACGTGTCCGGGTACTTCTTGAACATGGCCTTCTGGCCGTCAGTCAGGCGTTCGGCGTACTCCGCGAAATTTTTTGCCGTGATCGTGAACAGCGCCTTTTCGTCGGCATACGGTCCCGGCTCGTAGCCGTGGGGTTTGGTCTGACCGGGCCAGGTCTTGTACCACTTGCCGGTGTAGGCGGCGACGCCGCTGTCGGTGCCCGCGCGCTCGGCACCCATGCAGGTATGCGTGGCGCTGTCGAGCTGGGCGATCTCCTGCTCGGTGGAACGCGCACTGCCCGTGGTCGGCACTGACATGCAG